>JAKMFG010000184.1 GCA_022425565.1 Alphaproteobacteria bacterium | reverse complement strand
TGCGCATGTTGTCCCCTCGACGACGCACAAGACGCTGCGCGCTGGGCGTGGTGGCATCATCCTGTCGAACGACGAGGCACTTGGAAAGAAGATCAACTCGGCGGTCTTCCCGGGCCTGCAGGGTGGTCCGCTGGTCCATGCCATCGCCGGCAAGGCGGCTGGCTTTGGTGAAGCGCTCCGTCCGGAATTTCGCGCCTATATCGAGCTTGTCGTGGCGAACGCCAGGGTGCTGGGTGAGGCACTGATCGGACGCGGCGTCGATATCGTTTCCGGCGGTACCGACACGCATCTTGTTCTGGTCGATCTGCGCCCCAAGGGCCTGACCGGCGATATAACCGAGGTATCGCTCGAGAATGCCGGTGTCACCTGCAACAAGAACGGCGTGCCGTTCGACCCGACACCCCCGATGGTGACATCGGGCGTACGCCTCGGTTCGCCGGCCGGTACAACACGTGGATTCGGCACCGCCGAGTTCCTGCAGATCGGAAATCTGATTGGTGACGTCCTCGACGGGCTTTCAAAGAATCCCGAGGATAACAGCGTCGTCGAAAATAAGGTTCGCGAGCAGGTTCGTGAACTTTGTCGGGCTTTTCCAATCTACCAATAGTGTGTACACTCCCGCCCGCATCAATATCTAGCGCGGCGGGAGACCATGCTCTGTCCTTTTTGTGGTAGCGAAGATACTCAGGTGAAGGACTCGCGTCCGGCAGAAGACGGGGCCGCCATCAGGCGGCGCCGGCTCTGTGGCGATTGCAATGCACGCTTCACAACATTCGAGCGCGTACAGCTTCGCGAAATCACCATCGTCAAGAGAAGCGGCCGAAAATCTGTTTTTGACCGTGACAAGCTCGATCGTTCCTTCCAGATTGCGCTTCGCAAGCGCGAGGTGAATTCCGACGAGGTAGCACGGTCGATCAACGATATTGTCCGTCAGCTTGAAAGCTATTCCGAAGGCGATGTGCCGTCACATCTCGTAGGCGAGCTTGTGATGAAGGCCCTGGCGGCGCTCGACCAGGTGGCTTACGTCCGCTACGCCTCGGTTTACCGGAATTTTGAGGAAGCCAGTGACTTCGAGGCCTTTGTGGAGAAGGAACTTGGGGAATAGCACGCAGCCGCGACCCTCGCTTGGCGAGGATCGTCGGTGGATGCAGGTGGCGATCGCCGCGGCGCGCTGTGCCGAGGGCCGGAGCGGCCCCAACCCCCCTGTTGGCTGCGCCATCATCTCTTCAGACGGACAACTGGTTGCGGTTGGGCACACTGCCCTTGGCGGTAGGCCGCATGCCGAGACCGAGGCCCTTGCCATGGCAGGCGAGGCGGCCCAGGGCGCTACTGCCTATGTCACGCTCGAGCCTTGTGCCCATACCGGGCAGACCGGTCCCTGTGCTGACGCACTCGTCGAGGCAGGTATCGCCCGCGTGGTCATTGCGGCCCGTGATCCGGACGACCGGGTGAACGGACGCGGTATCGAGCGTCTTGCCGACAGTGGTGTCGACATCCAGATCGGGGTCGAGGCAGAAGCCGCTCGCCAGGTCATGGCCGGGTTTCTCGCGCGTGTGACGATGTCACGGCCCCTCGTGACGTTGAAGACAGCGACGTCGCTTGACGGGATGATCGCCCTTGGGGACGGCGCCAAGCGCTGGATTACCGGGGCGGTCATGCGGCGCTATGTTCACCTGCAACGCAGTCGCAGCGACGGGTTGCTGTCGGCTATAGGCACCGTCCTTGCGGATGATCCCGAATTCACCTGCCGGACGCCCGGCCTCGAGGCCGACAGCCCGCACAGGTTCATCCTTGATGCCAATCTGCGCACGCCTGCTGATGCGCGGATGTTTGCAACTGCGCCAGAGGTCGGGGTCACCATATTCTGCCGTGAGGATTGTGATCCGAAGGCGGCGGTTGCCCTGCGCGAGGCGGGAGCTGAAGTGCAGTCGGTATCGCAGGATGAAACAGGGCGGCTGTCGCTGTCGGAAGTCATGGCGGCCATCGCCGAGACAGGTGTTGCCAGCCTGCTGGTCGAAGGTGGAGGAAAACTGGGCGCCAGCCTCTTGCGTGAGGGGCTTGTCGATCGCATCTTGTGGACACGGAGCGCACATCTGATTGGAAGCGACGGCATACCCGCCATCGGCGCGCTTGCAACAGGTGATCTTCCCGACGAGCCGGCTTTCCAGGTGATCGGTGAGGGCCGTTTCGGGCGCGACGAATTCATTCTGCTGGAACGTCCCGCCGATATTGGCTAAAAGGCGTTGCGCCCCGGCAGTCCCCCGCGCGGCAACCATAAGGACGGCGGCATTCATGTTCACAGGTATCGTCACAGCGACAGGCACCCTGATGTCGGTCACCGACAAGGGTGACCGCATTCTGCGGATTGGCGCGGACTGGGATTGCACGGCGCTCGATATCGGGGCGTCTGTGTCGCATTCGGGCATCTGCCTGACGGTTCTGTCGCGTGATGCCGACGGATATGAGGTGGCAGCGTCTGGTGAGACCATGCGGGTCACCACCCTTGGTGAATGGCAGGTTGGTCACAAGGTCAATCTCGAGCGTGCGTTGCGTGTGGGTGACGAGCTTGGGGGTCATATTGTGTCCGGCCATGTTGACGGAATGGCCACTGTACTGTCTGTAACGGCTGTTGGTGACAGCCATGAAGTGTGGTTCCGCGCGCCTGATGGGCTTTCCCGTTTCGTGGCAGCCAAGGGCTCTGTGTCGCTGGATGGCGTTTCGCTGACAGTAAATGAAGTCCGGGGAACGGATTTCAGCATCAATGTGATCGAGCACACCTGGTCGGTCACAACTTTGGGTTCGCTTCGCGAGGGGCAACAGGTGAATATGGAAATTGATATGCTGGCCAGGTATGTGGCTCGCCTTGCCGAAAGTGGAACAGATGACTGACAATAAACGCGAGGGCGGCGCAGGCCTGTCACCGATCGAAGACGTGATTGCCGATGCCGCTGCCGGCAAG
>JAKMFG010000024.1 GCA_022425565.1 Alphaproteobacteria bacterium | reverse complement strand
TGATAACAGCGCGCGACAGCCCGTCATCGAGGGTAAAGCGGTTGCGTTCCCAGTCTGGCGAGGCGCCGAGCCGGCGCATCTGCCGCTGGATGGTGCCGCCCGATTCTGCTTTCCATTCCCACATACGCTCGAGGAACTTCTCGCGGCCCATGTCGCGCCGGTCGATACCCTGCTCGGCCAGCTGGCGCTCGACAACCATCTGCGTTGCGATGCCGGCATGGTCCTGACCCGGCTGCCACAGCGTGTCGCGACCGCGCATCCGGTTGAACCGGATCAGCAGGTCCTGGAGCGTGAAAGTCAGGGCATGGCCCATATGCAGGCTGCCAGTCACATTCGGCGGCGGCATCATGATCACATAGGGGTCGGCGTCGGACGACGGGTCACAGGCAAAATTGCCGCCGTCTTCCCAGCGCTCGTACCAGTCTGCTTCGATAATCGCTGGATCGTAGGTCTTGGCGAGTTCTTTATCTGACATGATCGGTTCTGACAAAATAAGATCGCCGCGTCTTGTCTGGGTGGAGGGCTCGTTCCCGCCCAGTCAGCGGCGATGGATCAATCCTTTGTGTTTAAATGGTCTCGGTTGGCGTTTCTACGCATTTCGGCGGCGTTCTGCAATGCGCGTTAATCACCCGCGTTCATCTGTTGCGCCATCCACTGGTCGATATGTTCGCGGACCAGACGCCTGACTTCCTCTTCACTTACGGCCAGTTTGCCGTCCGGGCCTATTTTGCCCTGGTCCTCGAGCGTTGCCATCACAAGGGCCCTGATGCTGGCCTCGGCGTTGTCGCCAGACGCAGTGGAAGACGGTTTCCTGCCTGCTGTTCCAAAATCAGGCTCGGCACGTGGTCTGTGTATTCTGGCAGCCGGTGGCACATCCTCGATCCCCTTGGCGACCTTGTCGGCTTCTTCTGCGAGACGGCTGATTGTATCGGTCGGATCAACAATTGCTCTTGCCGGGCTGCGCCAGACAACATCGTCAAGGTCGAGAATCCCGTCATCAAGGGCACCAAAAGCCTTTTGCTGCTCCTCGACAGCCTCACGGATCGCTGCCATCGCATCCGTTTCGCTGCCGTTTTCGTGGTCCTGACTCACCCTCGATGGGTCCTTTCACAACAACGCTGCTGCAACAGCAACGGCCGGATCAGGGCTGGTTTGTTCGGATATCCCAAACAATACCGCCATTGTCGGCAGTGACCGGTCCGGGGCCTTCCAGTTGCACCAGAACAGCTGTTTCGGCCACCTCGATTGTCTCCGGCTCTTCAGCCGGCACCACGAGGCTCGTCTCTTCAGTCTCGGGCTGTGCATCAGCAGATCCGGTATCCGGCGCCTCATCGTCACCCTCGGGCCATTCGACATTTAGCGGCACCCAGCTTGTGAAACGAGGCTCAATCGGCTGCATGTCCTGAAGTGGCCCAAGAACACCATCCAAGTCAAACGAACCGGCAGACAGCATGCCGCTGGCGGCCCGCAGACGGAAGGCGGCCATCAGGATCGCATGATCAGCGCTTACCCCGCGCAGTTCGGCATCGCTGACATCCTGTTCGGCGTCCAGAACGTCCAGTGTCGTCTTCTGGCCGAACTGGAATTCATTGGTAATGCCCGTCGCAACGAGGCGCGATGCGGCAAGCTCGGCATTAACCGCAGCGCTGTGCGAGCGTGCCGTCTCAAGATTGCGGAATGCGTTTCGAACCGCAAGGCTGGCAGAGCGCAATGCGTTGTCACGGTCGAATTTGGCAGCCTCGAGGCTTGCCGAAAGGCTGCGCGACTTGGCACGGATCGACCCGGTCGGCATCAGCGGCGAGGACAGCTTGATCTGGGCTGAAAACTCGGTCTTGTCGGACCGCGTTCCCTCTGCCATGGACTCCGTCGCGTTCAGCGAGAACGCAACTGTCGGCTTGACGCTCGCCATCAGGGCATTGAATTGCTGCATGGACGCATCAACCGTCAGACGGGCAATGGCGACATCCGGGCTGTGTTGGCGCGCCATGTCGTCGGCCTCGATCAGCGTTACCGGCAGCATACCGGAATCAATGTCCGCATCGAGATTGCCGGCCTCAAGACCAGTTGCGGTCAGAAAGGAATCCTCGGCATTGCGAAGACCGGTCAAGGCATCGATCAGGGTGGTGCGCGCCCGTGACAGCCTGGCTTCGGCCTGGGCCAGCTGGGTCTGTGTCGCCGCTCCGGCTTCCAGCCGCACCCGCGCCGCGTTCACATGTTCCTCGAGCCTTGCGACATTGGCGTTGTTCAGCGCGACCTCGCGATTGGCTTTCAGCACCGAAAGATAAGTTTCAATTGTTCCCAGAAGAACCTGCTGTTCGGCAGCTCTGTACCTGGCCTCGGCAATATCGAGCTGGATAGCGCCAAGGCGCGTATTTTCATCCATCTGGCCGCCGTCATAGAGGTTCCGGCTCAGGCTGACCGTGGCGTTCACGCTCTGCGAGTCCAGAAACCCGCTTTTTGTCGCGTCTTTCGCTTCTGTCTTGTACTGGTTACCGGTCAGTGTCCCGGTGGCACGCCATTCCGATGTCGAGACAGCCGTGCCAATATCCTCGCGACTGGCAAGCCATGATTTGCGCGCAGATTGAAGGGCAAGGCTATTTGACAGCGCTGCCCGCAACGTCTCTTCAAGCGTAACCGCGCCGGCAGGCACAGACATCGTCAGAAAGGCTGAAAGAGCCGTTACGCAAATTGTAAGGGTTTTAAGTGAAGGGCGCATAAAATCTCCGCTTTCAAAGCGTTTGACCTTCGACGCTCCCCTCGCCTCCAGTCCGTTAAAATACAAACTCGCGTCTACAACGGAATTCGTCAAGCACTGGCACCTGTGCGTCAAACAACGGCTTACGGACAAAATCATCGCCTGCCATGGTCCAGACGCTGGCGACGCCAGCTGCGGCGTCCGCCGGACGCCACACGGCAACAAGCCTGCCCCCATTGCCAAGCTGCTTCAGAATACGCTCGGGCACGGTTTCAACCGCCCCTTCGACCAGGATGGCGTCATAGGGCCCTTCCATGGCAAATCCTTCGGTCAGCCGCCCCTTGATGGCGACGGCGTTGTCGGTACCAATCGACACCAGCGTTTCCTGCGCCTTCTCGACCATCTGCGCGCGCGTCTCGACGGCGATGACCGATCCTGCCAATTTCGCAAGGATCGCCGTGCCATAGCCTGTGGCGGCTCCAATCACGAGGACATTGTCACCCTTGGAAACTTGTAAGGCCTGGATCATGCGCGCCATGACCATCGGTTCCATCATGCAGCGTCCGCCCGGCAGAGGCAGATCTTCATCGACATAGGCGATAGCGCGCTGGTTGCGGCCGACAAAAGCCTCGCGCGGGACTGTGGCAAAGGCATCGATGATGGCTTCGTCTGTGACCTTGGTCGGCCTGATCTGGCAATCGACCATGGTCTGGCGGGCATGGCTGAAATGTGTATCGTCCATTTTCTCTATCCGGCACCTGAAAACAGAACTGCCCTCGAAGGGGCTTTTGTCGAGGTGGTTATAAGGTCATGGCCCGGCAAACACAATGCCGCGCCTGCAATAACAGGCTCTTATCCGCCGGACGTGTCGGGGCTTTGGCAAAATTCACGGAACCTGCCCATATCAAGCGTGATCTGATGGGCAAATTTGATCGGGGTTTCACCCCCGGGCTCTACAAACTCGACATAATAGCCACAAATGGAGTGTTCCAGTGTGGCGTCGCATTTCTGCGCTTCTGTCGGCACCGAGAACCATGTTCCCTCAAGATTCCTGTGGCCATAGATTGCGACGCCCTCGCCCGTCTTTGACCGAAAGGATATTGGCACCGCAAAACTCCACAACCATCTCATTGGTTAATTATTGCTTAACAGATACCAAGGCAGCGGTAATTTCAAGCTGGCGTTCTTGAAATGCGTCACAGATGCGCAGAAGCCTGATTGACAGGAAAGGCAGATTGACGACAGTCTTCGGCTGTACTATCACCCTCTCGGTGGCCCGATGGCAGAGTGGTTATGCAGCGGTTTGCAAAACCGTGTACATCGGTTCAATTCCGGTTCG
>JAKMFG010000015.1 GCA_022425565.1 Alphaproteobacteria bacterium | reverse complement strand
GGGCATGACCGCGCCGTCATAATCCGATCCGAGTCCCACCCGCGTCTCGCCAAGAATGCCGATCAGATGGTCGAGATGCCGCAGCATTATCTCGAACGCCACGTCAGGGATCATCCGGCCGTCGGGCCGCAGGAAGGCAGTGGCGAAATTCAGCCCAACCAGTCCGTCACTGTCGGCAATGATGTGAAGCTGCTCGTCTGTCAGGTTGCGGGCGTGCGGACAAATGGCGTGGGCGTTGGAATGGGTTGCGACCAGCGGTGCGGTGGAAATTCTGGCAACGTCGCGGAAGCCGGCTTCGTTCATATGTGACAGGTCGATCAGAATGCCAGACTCGTTACAGCGCTTAACAAGCCGTACGCCGGCCTCTGTCAGGCCGGGGCCGATATCAGGGCCGGACGGATACCGGAAGGGAACACCATGGCCAAAAATGGTGCTACGGCTCCAGACCGGGCCGATGGACCGCAATCCCAGATCATACAGCCTGTCCAGCATGATAAGATCCGCATCGATCGCCTCGGCGCCCTCTAGATGCATGATGGCGGCGATGATGCCGTTCTCCATTGCCGACCGGATATCGGTGACCGAATGGCAAATTTGCAGAGCGCCAGCTGCTTCGAGAGCCTTCAGGATTGCCGCCTGTTCCAGTGTCACGGTTTCGGCGTGGCCGCGGCCGAGTTCGGGCGGCAGTGGCAGGTCGTAGCCCGATTGTTCCATCGCCGCGCGCCTTGACTCGGTATCAACCTCGATTGGCGGTACATAGATGGCGAAGAAACCGCCAGCAAATCCGCCGGACCTGGCCTTTTGCAGGTCGATTGCGGCGTCACATCCATTGATAAAAGCCGCTGCCGGGTCATCTGGATACATGGCGTGAAGACGTGACAGAACGTCGTTATGCCCGTCGATTACCGGCATTTCATGTCTGCTCATTGTCAGTCCTTTCCCCGATTTTTGCCATCACCGGCCTGCAACAGATGTCTTGCCAGTGCCGGTGTCTGGGTCTTGGCCACGCGCAAGTCCGGAAGCTGTCCGGTCTCGATCAGCAAATCATGTTTCAGGCCGAACAGAAACGGGTACCATTCTCGTGCAAGCGGTCCTTTCCATCTCCAGAGTAATGTCTCGATGGCATCGAAATGGGCCTGCTCAGGCGCGGCAGGCGGCGAGGGCGCGCGATCATTGGCAACACCAAGGTCGAACCACGGCGCCAGCGCGTGGAAGTCATCCGGGACACCGGCCTTGGCCAGTGCCATGCGCCATGCCGCGTCGTCGTCCCCAGCCTGCATTGCCGAAAGCAGCAGCAGGTCTGTCTCGATCATACCGGTGCCGTTCAGCATGAGATCTGCAATGCCGTCACGTCCGGTATGCCGGCCGACAAACAGCCGCCTCGGGCAATAGTCATTGCAATAGATATTGTCCCACAGGATCAGACGCTGGGTGAGATGTTCGCGCGCCAGGCTGGTGCCGGTAGCCAGCGGGTCCGCGCCGGCGACAATATGGCTGCCGCAATGGAACAGCGGCATGTCATCCGGCAACGCGGCGGACAGGTTGCGGTAATGCGCTGCCGGGTCGCCGGACATTTCGTCGGCATAGACCCGTGGCGTAATCAGAACCGGCGCGTCAAGCCGCGCTCCAAGTCGCGACGCAATATCAGCGTGCAGGGCATGATCCGGCAGGCCATCGGGCCCGTAGCCGCCGTCTGACGGCTCGTCGATATCGTCGAACATCAGCACAACGGCATGCGCACCGGAATCTCGAAGCTGTTGTGCCTTTGTCAGCAACCTCGCAAATTCTGCCGCATCGTCATGTGCATCATAATCAAGGCCTGGCGCGATCCCGCCAAGCAGACAGACATTGTGCCGGTGCGCCTTTTCGCAAAACCGGCTGAATGCGGCGATCCAGTCCGCATCCCAGGGCCTGCGCCAATCGAACCTGTGGCACCGATCCTCTTTCGGAGCATAGAAATAGGTGTTCATGCCAAGAGTGGCGATTTGTTCAATAATGCGCGCACGGTCATCCCAGTCCAGAAGCCTGCCGTAATATCCCTCGATATAGCCGCGAAGGTTCAGCGGTAGTGCGGTCTGGTTCTGCTGGGGACTGGTCTTGTCTGGCGCTGGCACTCTGATCCTCCCGGCCGTCAGCCTGTGACGCGAAGCGTGGTTGCCGGTCTGGCTTCGGCGAGTATGACCAGCATATCGTCTCGCGTGACCGCGACACAGCCGGCTGTATCCAGTGTATAGGCCTCGCGAAGATGAAGGAATATGGCGCTTCCCAGCCCGACGACCGGCGGTGCGTCATTGTAGCCGAGTTCCACGACGATGTCGTAGAGGCTGTCATCCCGCCACATTGTCTCGTGACTGCCGGCGAATGGCAGTTCGATCGCCCGATTATAGGACGGGCTATCCGGATCGTCACACCAGCCAAGATTTTTATGAATGGGAACAAGCGGAAGCGAGGTTTTAGGCGGGGCCATCCTGTCAGGCCTGAAATATACCCGGCGCAGTGGCCAGCTTCCGACAGGCGTTGCCATATCGCCCTCGCGTTTCCCGCCTGCCGCGATCAGGCCCGCCTTGCCAACAAGGCACACACATTCATGCAGTTTCGTTGACAGAACATAGCCGTTTGCCGTTGCCGTGACGGTCCATTCATCCATTTGCATCCCTCGTCATCCTCGTCGCGCGTCTGCGCCGGCCTTCGGCGGCGACCCGATAAGATTTGCCTTTGTTTGTCGACACGGCTTAGCCTAGTGGCAATCACATAATAGCAAAGGTGCTGGGAGGCGTAAGTGATGAACCAACAAGCGGGGCGCTCTTCAAACATTATTTCCGACTTTATCGAATCATACTTCGAACGGCGAATGGCACGCATTCTCCTTCTTGGCATGATCAGCGGTTTTCCATGGGTGCTGATTGCCAGCTCACTGTCCCTCTGGCTGAAGGAAGAGGGGCTTTCAAGGAGCACGATCGGCTGGGCCGGCCTGATCTTCGGCGTCTACGCCTTCAATTTTCTCTGGGCGCCCCTGATCGACAGATTGCGGGTTCCCGTGCTGACAGACAGGCTTGGCCACCGCAAGGCATGGATTTTGACCCTGCAGGCGGTCATCCTCGTCTGCCTCTTGTTCTGGAGCACGATTGATCCGGTCAGCTCGCTGGCTCTGGTAATCGGGGCAGGTCTTGTCATCGCCATCTGTTCGGCGACGCAGGACATCACAATTGACGCGCTGCGGATCGAGCAGATCGACAAGGATGATGCCAGAGGCATGGCCGCCGGTGCGGCAGTCGCGGTTGTCGGCTGGTGGTCTGGCTACAAGCTGGGTGGCATGGCGGCGCTGTTCATGGCCGACTATCTGGAAAAGGCGGGTATCGCGAATTACTGGCAGATGACCTTCGTCTTCCTGGCGGTTCTGGTGGTGCTGTGCAACATCGGACTGCTGTTTATCCCTGAGACCGGAACACGCGAGCGTGCCGAGGGTCAGCGGCAGGCCCAGCAGGCCATGGCCGACATGATGGGCGGCGCAGGGCCGGTTGTACAGCTTGTCAGCTTCCTTACGACAACGGTGATCGAGCCGCTCTGGTCTTTCTTCCGCAAGAACGGCATGCGGATTGGCATCATGATCCTCGCCTTCCTCTTCCTGTTCAAGATCGGAGAGGCCTTCATGGGCAAGATGTCGATCATCTTCTATAAGGAGGTCGGCTTCTCCAAATCCGATATCGCGATCTATTCCAAGGGTCTTGGCTGGATCACCACCGTGGTGTTCACGCTGATTGGCGGGCTGTTCGCGCTAAAGACGGGAGTCGTCAGGGCGCTGCTCATTTCGGGCATCGCGATGGCGGCAACGAACGTGCTGTTCAGTGTTCTTCACTGGGTCGGGCAGAACGAACTTCTGTTTGCTGTGGCG
>JAKMFG010000004.1 GCA_022425565.1 Alphaproteobacteria bacterium | reverse complement strand
TAACCGACGGCACGCGCCAGCTCGACCGCCTGCTCTCCCATGGCCAGCCGTGTTTCCGGCGAGATAAAGGGGCTCGGCGCTTCCTCGACCACCTTCTGGTGGCGGCGCTGGATCGAGCATTCACGTTCGCCGACATAAACGATGTTGCCGTGCTGGTCGGCCAGAAGCTGAATTTCGATATGGCGCGGCTGAACAACGAATTTCTCGATGAAGACGCGGCTGTCGCCAAAGGCGGTCTGTGCCTCGGACATGGCGGCCCGCATTCCGTCGGGCAGGTCGTCGGCGCTTTCAATGACGCGCATCCCTTTGCCGCCGCCACCTGCCGACGCCTTAACCATGACCGGATAACCGATCTCGGCGGCAGCCTTCAGCCCAACCTCGACGTCATCAACCTCGCCCTCGGTTCCCGGCACGGTCGAGACACCGGTAGATTTGGCAAGGGCCTTGGATTCGATCTTGTCGCCCATCACCGCAATGGCCTTGGTGCCCGGGCCGATAAAGACGAGGCCCGCCGCCTCGACATCCGCAACAAATCCCGCATTCTCGGACAGGAAGCCAAAGCCGGGATGGATGGCCTCGGCGCCCGTTTCCTTTGCCGCCGTGATGATGCGCTCGCCACGGAGATAGCTGTCGGCCGATGCCGCGCCGCCGATGTGAACCGCCTCATCGGCCATCATCACATGCGGGGTGCCGGCGTCGGCGTCGGAATAGACGGCCACGGTGGCGATCCCCATGCGCTTGGCTGTGCGCATGATCCGGCAGGCGATTTCGCCACGGTTGGCAATCAGGATTTTCTTGAACATGAAACGGTCCCTGTATCGCGGCGCTTCTGGGTCACATTCGGGTCAGAGCGGCAGATTGTCGTGCTTGCGCGGCGGGTTCTCGAGCTGCTTGTCGGCCAGCATCGAAAGCGCACGCGCGATCCGCCGACGCGAATTGCGCGGCATGATGATGTCATCGAGATAACCGCGTCCGGCGGCAACAAACGGGTTGGCGAATTTTTCACGATATTCATCGGTCTTGGCAGCCAGCTTTTCCGGGTCGGCCGCATCCTCGCGAAAGATGATTCGTGCCGCGCCTTCAGGTCCCATCACCGCGATCTCGGCGCTCGGCCAGGCGTAATTCACGTCGCCACGAAGATGCTTCGACGCCATCACGTCATAGGCGCCGCCATAGGCCTTACGGGTGATCAGTGTCACCTTCGGCACCGTCGCCTCGGCATAGGCAAACAGCAGCTTCGCGCCATTCGAGATGATGCCGCCGGTTTCCTGCGCCAGTCCCGGCATGAAGCCCGGCACATCGACGAGGGTTACCAGCGGAATGTTGAAGGCATCGCAGAAGCGCACGAACCGCGCCGCCTTGCGCGAGGCGTTGATGTCGAGACAGCCTGCCAGAACCATTGGCTGGTTGCCGACGATACCCACAGTTTTGCCGTCGATCCGACCAAAGCCGACAATGATGTTCGCGGCAAAATTCTCGTGGATTTCGAAGAACTCGCCATTATCGACAATCTCCAGCACCACCCGGCGCATGTCATAGGGGGTGTTGGTATTGTCGGGGATGATCGCGTCGAGCACCGAGGACGGCCGGTCGATCGGGTCGTGGCACGGGACCACCGGTGTCGGTTCGCGGTTCGACAGAGGCAGATAGGACATCAGCGCACGGGTGCGCATCAGCATCTCGACATCATTCTCGAACGCGCCATGGGCAACACCCGATGTGCGGCTGTGCATCTTTGCTCCGCCCAGCTCTTCGGCAGTCAGGTCCTCATGTGTCACCGTCTTCACCACATCCGGCCCAGTGACGAACATGTAGCTCGATCCCTCGACCATGAAGATGAAATCGGTGATGGCCGGCGAATAGACGGCACCGCCGGCGCAAGGCCCCATGATCAGCGAAATCTGCGGCACCACACCGGATGCCAGCACATTGCGCTGGAACACTTCGGCATAGCCACCAAGCGAGGCGACGCCTTCCTGAATGCGCGCGCCGCCGGAGTCATTCAGCCCGATCAGGGGAATGCCGGTCTTGATCGCCTGATCCATGATCTTGCAGATCTTCGCTGCATGCGTCTCAGACAGCGACCCGCCAAGAACGGTGAAATCCTGCGAATAGACAAAGACCGGGCGTCCGGCAATGGTGCCGTATCCGGTGACGACGCCGTCGCCCGGCACCTTCTGGTCTTCCATGCCAAAATCATGGCAGCGATGCTCGACGAACATGTCCCATTCCTCGAACGAGGCATCGTCGAGAAGAAGGGTGATCCGTTCACGGGCTGTCAGCTTGCCCTTGCCGTGCTGGGTGTCGATCCGTCGCTGGCCACCGCCAAGCCGGGCTTGTGCACGTTTGGCCTCGAGTTCGGCAAGAATATCTGTCATCTGGGCGTCTCGGCAAAACTTCAGAACAGCCGCCAACATACCGGATGCCGATGCGGCGGATCAATGGATTTCCAATGTTGCCGCCTCAGATGCCCTGAGGGCGGAGCGCACTCTTCTTGGCCTTGTTCCAGTAGCGAAAGAAACGGCCGAGGTCCGGTGTGTTCGCCATAGTGACGAAGGGCGTATCCTCGATTTCGACAATTTCGAGATCCGGCGCGGCGCGGCGGATGGCACCAATCTTGGCACGCACCGCCGGGTCGGGGGATGAAGGCACCAGCACACGACCGGCATTCGACTGTGCAGCAAGGCGCGGCAACACCTCTTCCGTCCGCCCCTCATGGATGTCCAAACTTCGGGATTCGGACATTTCGGCGAGAGTTTCGTAAATGAAAAGCTGGCGTTTGATGCCAACATGGCTGTCCGCAAGGCGGTCCGTGTCCCAGATAAAGACTGTGGCGGCACCCGGTCCACCGGCGGCGAAAACCGGATGCGTCAGGCGCAATGCGCCCTCGTGAAGCCATACAAGATCAGCCATGCGGGCCTCCCATATACGGGAACAGCAATTCACTCAGACGCTCATAGGACTGGTCGAGAACCAGGTTGTGCCGCGGAATGGTATTGATGTCCGGCCCACAATATTTCGCGACATTCTCAAGATTGAAGATATAGGGCTTGTTCGAGAAGGTGCTGGCAATCCACTGCCATGACAGATTGTTGCTGGCCGGATCGGCATCGACCAGATGCTCGAGGAAGAACCGCGCCCCGGCCTGCCATGACACGCGCCGCCAATGCACCGTATAGGACGCCAGATACATGCGTGCATGGTTGTGAAGATAGCCCGTCTCGAAAAGCGTCGCGATAAACTGGTCGATGCAGGCGACGCCGGTTTCGCCGGCAGCAATATCCGCCGGCAGTTCGGCGTCATATTCGGCGGCGTCAAACCCGGTCTTGTAGGATTCGACATCGCTCCAGATACGCTCTGGATGTGCCAGATAGATGCGCTGCCAGTAATCGCGCCAGGCAAGCTCCTGGATGAATTTCTCCGCCTGTTTCGGATCGCTGACGGATGCCAGGGCGGCATTGCGCACCTCGTCGAGACTGAGGATGCCATGTCGGATATAGGGGGACAGCCTGGTGACCGCGCCATCGAGATGGTTTCGGGTGGCGGCGTAGGCCCGCGGGTCGATCCGTGCTAGCACGGCCTCGGCAGCTGTTCTGCCGCCTGCCGCTATATCGGGAATCGCCGATGCTGCATCATCATGGCCTGACAGGGCCCGCAGATGAGCCAGCATGGCCGCACGGTCGGCGAATTTGGTCGGAAGGGGGATTGTCTCGTTCATGCCCGGCAGATGGGCATGGCAAGGCGCTTTGTCCAGTCCGGGCGTCAGTCGGTGGCGAGGATAATCTTCGGCGGGGCGCGGCCCTGGTCAATATCGATAAAGGCCTGCGCGCCACCGTCCAGCGGACGGATCTCGGTCCAGCCTTCTCCGGTCACCTTGCCGTCGGTCAGAAGCCTGAGTGCCGTCGCAAAATCCTGATGCCGGTAGCAATAGGCTCCGAGAAAATCGATCTCCTGAAGCGTCAGGCGGCGGGTGTCGAGGCCCGGCTCGTTATCCTGCAGGCCGACATGGACAATCACACCGCCCGGGCGCGTCATCGCCGAGGCGGCAGCACGGGTGGCCCCCATGCCGACACAGTCGATCACAAGGTCGACCGAACCGTCATCCGGCGTCTCCTCACGCGGGTCATAGCTTCCGGCGACACCGATATTGTCGAGCATGCCGCGGCGAAGAGCATTGGTCTCGGCGATGCGGGGTGGGGCGAAGCCTTGCGCGGCAAGAACCTGCGCGACGAGCACACCGATGGCACCGCCACCAAGAATGACGATCCGTGAATCCGGCGTTGCGCCGGCACCGGCAGCAATCTCGACGACACGCACCGCCACCGCTGCCGGTTCAGCCAGCGCCGCCTCGGAAAAGGACAGATGGTCGGCAAGCACAGTCAGGTTGGAATCGGGCACCATCACCTGTTCGGCAAAGGCCCCGGGGTGGCGCATGCCGATCAGCTCGCGCGTGCCGCAAAGATGATGATTGCCGCTATCACAGGCGGGACAGTCATTGCAGGTCATGAGCGGGTTGATTGCCACCCGCTGTCCGGCGAGCGGTCCGGTCAGCGCCGTGCCAACCGCCTCATGTCCCAGAACGAGCGGCGGGATTCGGCGCTCGTCATGGCCGTGCCAGGCATGCATGTCGGACCCGCAGATTCCACAAAAGGACAAATCGACGATGCTCTGACCACCTGCCGCGACAGGTGCTTCGACATCGCGCAGCTCACTTGCGTTTGTACCGGTATAGACAAGTGCTTTCATTTCGCGGTGAACCCCCCGTCAACCATCAGGACCTGCCCGGTCACATAGACCGAGGCGTCGGAACAGAGAAACAGCAACGGCCCGTCGATATCCTCGAGCCTGCCATTCCGGCCGATACATGTCTGCGTCGCGTTACGGGCGGCGCGCGCCTCGTCGGCAAAGACTGCCGCCGTCAGCTCGGTCGGAAAAAACCCCGGGCCGATGGCATTGGTGTTGATGCCGTCGCTGGACCAGGCCTCGGCCATGGCCCGCGTCATCTGCCCGACACCGCCCTTTGACGCCCCGTAGGCAATGCCCGAGGGAAAGGCCCTTGTTGTCTGCAGCGACGCAAAATTGACGATACGGCCCCAGCCGCGTTCCTTCATCGCCGGCACGAGTTTCTGACTGATGAAAAAAGGCACGCCGAGATTGAGCCATTGGGTCAGATGCCAGTCATCTGGCGTGATATCCTCGGCAGGCTGGCGCAGATTGACGCCGGCCGCATGGACCAGAATATCGGGCGCGCCGAACATTCCCGATGCCGCCTCGCACATGGCGGCGACACCGGCCTCATCAGACAGGTCGGCAGGAAGAGCGGCACGGTTTCCGGCACCCTCGGCAACCCAGCTTTCCAGCGCGTCGGCGCGGCGTGCGACGCCAATGACAGATGCACCCGCATCCGCCAGCACCGTGGCCGCACGACGGCCAAGGCCGGAGCTTGCCCCGGTGACAAGCGCGACATGCCCGTCAAGGCTGAACATATTCTGCTGCCCCGCCGCCATGCCGCGCGCCTTCAGTCTGCGACTGATGCCATGAACCGTTCCTTGATCATCACAGGATCAAGCTCGATCACAGGCACCTTGATATTGCCGGACTCGCATTTCGAGACGATTACCGTCGTCTGCTCGGCGCCAAGCGCGGCCTCGACTGCGGCAGCCGTATCCTCGGCGGCGCATTCCACCACATGGTCACAACCGCAGGCTCGTGCCACCTCGGCAAGCGAGGTGCGCATGCCGGCATAGGTCGTCTGGTCGCCAGTCGAGCCGTAGCTGCCATTGTCGATGATCAGCAGGATAAAGTTCGGGACCTGGTTGTTGGCAATCGTCGGCAATGTGCCGAGATTCATCAGCACGGAACCGTCGCCGTCGATGGCGATCACCTTTTTAGGCTGCGCCATGGCAAGGCCGAGGCCGATCGACGAGGCAAGTCCCATCGTGCCAAGCATGTAGAAGTTCGTAGGCTGGTCATCCAGAAGATGCATCTCCTGGCTTGGCAAGCCGATATTTGTAACCACCAGCTCGTCGGAAATCAGCGGGATCAAGGTTTTCAGTACGTCACTGCGGATCATGGTCTCAATATCCCTTCCAGAAGCTGGCATCCATCAGCACGGCAACCGGCTTGCGGGCCATGTAGGCGTGGTTGAGGATGGCCGGCAATTCGTCGGCATCCTCTTCCTTGTGGAAATGGTAAGTCGGGATGCAGAGCTGATCGAGAAGCGCCTTGGTGTGGACGGCCATTTCAACCTGACATGCCACCGGCTCGCCGATCTCGCCGCGGTAACTGATCAGCATCGGTAGCGGAATGCGGTAATACTGGATCAGCGTGGCTAGCGAATTGATGGTCACACCGATTGCGGTATTCTGCATGATGATCGCCGGGCGGCGGCCTCCCATAAAGGCGCCGGCGCACAGCCCCATCCCCTCATCCTCGCGGTTCGACGGGACATGGATCATCTTGTCGGACTGTTCAATTTTCTCAATCACCCCGGCAAGCTGCTTGCAGGGCACAGTGGTCACGAAACCGACATTGTTCTCGATCATCGCATCCATGATGACATCATTCACTGACATCGTGTCACTATCCTCTCTCTTCGAATTGGGAAGTTACCCGGCCGGTCAGGCCAGGTTCTCACCCGGAAAATATTTACGTAGCCGCGCGTCACCTGCCCGGGCATGGCCTTCCATGCCCTCGAGACGGGAAATACGGGCCGCCGCCTGACCAACCTCTCGATTGGCTTCACGGGTCATGCGCTGGGTGGTTACGATCTTCATATATTTATGCACCGAAAGCCCGCCCGTATAGTGAGCCGCGCCCTTTGTCGGCAGAATATGATTCGTTCCCGAACATTTGTCACCATAGGTAACGGTGGTTTCCTCGCCGACGAAGAGCGAGCCGTAATTCCGCAAAGTCGCGGCATACCAGTCATCACGAGCGGTATGCACCTCAAGATGCTCGGCGGCATATTCATCGGAAACAGCGACGGCCTCTTCGTCACTATCACACAGGATCACCTCGCCATAATCACGCCATGCCGTGGTAGCGGCACCGCGCGCCACTTCGGGCAGCGCGGCAATCAACCCGTCCATGCGCGCCATCACATCATCGGCAAGCTGCCGCGAGGTGGTGATCAGCCATGCCGGTGAATCGGGGCCGTGCTCGGCCTGGCTGACCAGGTCCTCGGCCACAATCTGTGGATCGGCGCTGTCGTCGGCGATCACCGCAATTTCGGTAGGCCCCGCGAACATGTCGATGCCAACGCGGCCATAGAGCATACGCTTGGCCTCGGCAACAAAGCGGTTGCCCGGACCCACGAGAATGCGCGCCGGCTTGCCAGTGAACAGGCCGAATGTCATCGCCGCGATGCCCTGCACCCCGCCAAGGGCAAGAATGGAATCGGCACCGCACTGGTCCATCGCATAGAGGATGGCCGGGTTAGGTCCGGCATCACCACGCGGCGCGGTACAGGCGACGATATGCTCGACACCTGCCACCCGTGCCGTGGCGATCGACATGATGGCCGAGGCCACATGCGCATAACGCCCGCCAGGAACATAGCAGCCTGCCGTCTCGATCGGGATCAGCTTCTGACCGGCCCAAAGGCCTGGTGACAGCTCAGTCTCGAATTCGGTGATCGACTGTTTCTGAGCCTCGGCAAAGGTGGTCACCCGGTCATAAGCAAAGCGGATATCGTCCTTCAGCTGCTGGGAAATCTCGTCACCGGCAGCCGCAACGGCATCGGCCGGTACAACGATATCGCCATGGTAGCCATCGAGTTCGCGGCCATAGGCAATGGCGGCGTCCTCACCGCCAGCCTCGATCTTGGCCAGCATTGTCTGGACAATCTCACGGGTCTCGTCGGTGCCGGTCTGAGGAGTCTTGTCAGCGCGTTTCAGATAGGTAACGGCCATGGCGGATTTATTCTCCGTAGATCAAGGTTGGAAGCCACAGGGCGATTTGCGGGAAGACGAAGATCAGGATCAGGCCAATGACCTGAATGACCATGAACTGCATCATTCCTAGATAGATGTCTTTCAGATCCCATTCGGGCACCACCCCTTTCAGGAAATAGGCGGATAGTGCCACCGGCGGGCTGAGCCATGCCGTCTGCAGATTGACAGCAACAAGGATGCCGAACCAGACAAGGTTCACATCAAGCTTGATCAGGACCGGGATCAGGATCGGTACGATGATCAGCACGATCGGCACCCACTCCAGAGGCCAGCCGAGCAGGAAGATCAGCGCCATGATGATCAGCAAGACCCAGGTGACTGAAATATCCCACGACAGCAGGAATTCGGTCAGCAGCATCGGTGTTCCAAGACGCGAGAACACGGCGCCGAAGAAGTTGGAAGCCGCGACAAGGAACAGGATCAGGACGGTGATTTCGAGGGTCTTGATCAGCGTGTCATAGAACATCTTCACCGACAGCTTGCGGTAGGCAATGGTCAGCAGCAGCGCGCCGAACGCACCACAACCGGCACCCTCGGTCGGGGTGGCCCAGCCGAACAGGATCGATCCGAGCGCAAACGCGACCAGCGCCGATGGCGGAACCAGACCCATGAAGAACTCGTACCAGAGGTCCGAGAAGAAGAAACCCGACGGCTTGGTGTCACGGATCCAGCGCGACCCGAAGAACATGATCGCCATCCAGGCCAGCGGAATGACCAGCGAGGAGAATGGGAAATACCCGCCAAGCGATCCGGAGAACGCCATCACGATCAGCGCGAAAAAGGTCACGATCGATCCGATAACTATAATGGCCTCAAGCCAGTAATAGTTCGAGGTCACCGGCTGGTCTTCCTCAGGCAGGATCGGGCCGAGCGACGGATTCAGCCAGCACCGGATCAGCGCAAAGGCGGCGTACATCCCGGCAAGCATGATGCCGGGGATAATCGCCGCGGCGAACAGGTCGGTCACAGGGATCTGTAGCACCGGCCCCATCACGACGAGCATGATCGATGGCGGTATCAGAATGCCGAGCGTGCCGCCGGCAGTGATTGTTCCAGCCGCCAGCCGCACGTCATATCCGGACCGGTTCATCGTCTTCGCCGCCATGATACCGAGGATGGTGACCGAGGCACCGACGATGCCTGTGGCCGCCGCGAAAATTGTGGAAACGAACAATACCGCAAGGTAGAGCGCGCCTCGGGTGCGCGAGAGCATCAGCTGCACCGATGTGAACAGGCGCTCCATCAGGCCGGCCTGCTCCATCATGATGCCCATGAACACGAACAGCGGCACCGCGGCCAGCGTCTGCTCAAGCATCACATTGTTGAACTGCAGGGTCTGGAGATAGAACACCATCTTGCCGCCGAAGCCCCAGGCCCCAAACACGAAGGCCAGGAAAATCAGCGTGAAGGAAATCGGGAAGCCGACGAAGATCGAGAACAGCATCACCCCGATCATGATGACACCGATCATCGGAGGCGACACGCCACCGGCACCCTTGATGCCACCGTCGAACGCATCGCCGAAGATCATTTCAAAGTTGAAAAAACCCGGAAGCAGGCTGTTGCAGAAGATCATTCCGAGGAGAAGGACATAGACGGGAAGCAGGCGAAGCACCCATTTCTGGATGAATCCGACACCAAGCTGGTGATAAGCGCGCAGGAATTCCGCCACGCCCTGCAGAAGCAGAAGCAGAGCACCAACGGGCATGGCCGTACGGGCCGGCGCGAGCGGCGCCATCAGCGCCGTATCCATCGAACGTTCCCACGTCACCCAGGCCTTGATGGTGTATTCCGTCGAGACCCAGAAGAAGAACAGCAACGCCGGAAAGTAGAAAAGAAGATAAAGCGTGCCATCAACCAGCGCCTGAGTCCGTGGCGACCAGTTGCGGAACAGAAAGTCGGCACGGATATGAACGCCGCGCATCAGCGCATAGCCGGCGCCCATCATGAACATCGCACCAGAGAACATCCGGCTGGTGTCATAGGCCCAGTCGGTCGGGGCGATGAAGACCTTGCGGGCCACGACCTCGTAGATCATCGCAAAGATCACCGGCACAAGCATCAGGCAGGTCAGCTTGCCGACCCAGTTGTTCAGAATGTCAATATTGCCAACGATCAGACGCATCAGCGGATGCATGCTCTCGGGCGTGTCACCGACTTTGCCGCTGCGTCGCTCGGCGATCAGCTCGTCGGCGATCTCGAGCTTTTCAATCTCTGGTTCCTGTGCCATGTGACGCCCCCGCTAGCCGTGCCAGTCTTAATCAAAGGTCAATTATTAGGATGTGGAAATTCGTAAAGAAAAGTGGGTGAACCACGGCATACCGCGGTTCACCACATGTTGGATTACTTCAGGCTGTTGGCGTAGGCCATGCCGAGCTGAGCGTTGGAGCTCTGTGCGCCCGACCAGAACGGAACCGCAATAAGTGCGAAATCCTTCTGCGACTGCCATACCTCGGCGAAGAACTCGTTCTCTGCGGAGTTCTTCTCGAGCAGCGCGTTCGCGGCATTCATATATGCCGGGAAGTAGTCGGCAGGCGTGTCCTGAAGGATCACACCATGCTTGGTGGTCAGTTCATGAAGCGCCTTGCCGTTGTCGTAGATACGAGCGGACATGCCCTTCATCAGCGCTGCGTTGGCGGCAACCTCGAAGGCCTTCTTCTGATGGTCCGTCAGCGAGTTGTAGACGTCCTTGTTCAGATACATGTCGGCGTTAACAACGACCTGGTGCAGACCCTGCAGATAGTAGTGCTTGAGCACCTTGTGGAAACCGAAATCCATGTCCGGCTTCGGGCAGCACCACTCGGCCGCATCGATGGTACCCTTCTCGAGAGCCGGCAGGATGTCGCCGCCACCCATGGCAACCGATGCAACACCGATGTCCTTGTAGGTCTGGCCCGGCAGGCCCGGAGGCGTGCGGAAACGGTACTTGCGGAAGTCTTCCATCGAGTTGATCGGCTCTTTGAACCAGCCAAGGGCCTCAGGGCCGACAGGCTGCAGCATGAAGCCTTTTACGTTCAGGTTCATCTCGTCCCACAGACGGTCATACAGCTCTTTACCGCCGCCGAACTGGAACCAGGATACGAATGCAATGTTGTCGATACCAACACCGGCACCAGCAACAGGCGAGCCAAACAGCATGGCTGCCGGGTGCTTGCCCGACCAGTAGTGGGTCCAGGCGAAGCCGCCGTCAACAAGACCGGCGTCAACAGCGTCAAGGGTCTCCTTAACACCGACAACCGCGCCTGCAGGCAGAACCTCAAAGGTGACGTCGCCACCGGTCAGGGCGGTCACATCATCCATAAAGTCGCGAAGCATCTTAACTTCAGTCGTCTGTGTGCCGAGAACGGCCTGCACTTTGATGTGGACCTCATTCGCCTGGGCCACGATAGGAGTCGCCAACATGGCGAGACCTACGCCGGCCGCGGCAACGGCCGAGGTCAGTTTGGTGAGTTTTGACATGGATTCCTCCCTTGTCGTTATGGTGCCTTCAATGATGTGATCTGACCCGGAAGCCACTGAAGGCCCCCCGGCATCCGGTTGAATGCCAGACCCCTGTTCCCGAAGTGCCGCGCCGATGAATTCGGGCGCTTTGGCCTTTCCGGGAATTCCTGTACCCCTGCGAAACAGGGATGAAAACAATCTGCTCATGCCGCGTCCTCCAGAATGAGGTCCGAGGCTTTCTCGCCGATCATGATGCTTGGCGCATTGGTGTTGCCCGAGGTGATGATCGGCATGATCGAGGCATCCGCGACCCGCAAGCCCTCGATCCCGTGCACGCGGAGCCTTGAATCCACCACGGCCATCCTGTCCGGTCCCATCTTGCAGGTGCCGGTGGGGTGATAGATCGTTGTCGCCGTGTTGCGGACCCATTCGAGAATGGCGTCGTCATCAGCATCATCTACGTTCGGGCCGGGCGCATATTCCTCAGTTATCATGCTGCGGACCGGTTCGGCCCGGCAGACGGCACGGGCAATCCGGACACCGGCGACAATCGTGTCGCAATCGGTCTTTGTCGCCAGATAGTTCGGATGGATCGACACATAATCATCAGGCGATGATGACTTCAGCTCTATATGGCCGGCGCTTTCCGGTCGAAGCTGCAGCACCGAGGCGGTGAAGGCCGAGAAGGGATGCGTTCCCTCTCCCGGCTTGTCGGCGCTGAAAGGCTGCAGATGGAACTGGATATCCGGTGTCTCGAGCTCTGGGCGGGTCTTCAGGAACGCCGTGCCAAGGCTCGCCGCCATCGCCATCGGACCAGACCGTTTCAACGCATATTCCAGTGCAATGCCGACATATTGCAGCGGGTGCCTTGTCTCGCTGTTGATGGTGCTTGACATCGTCTTGTAGACCGGGCGCGCCTGCAGATGGTCCTGCAGGTTCTTGCCGACACCGGCGAGGTCGTGAACGACTTCAATGCCATGCCCCGAAAGTTCCGCGCCGGCGCCAATCCCGGACAGCATCAGGATATGAGGCGAGCCGAGTGAGCCGGCCGACAGCACCACTTCGCGCCTAGCCCGCACCTCGATCTCTTCATTGCCGCGCCGCACCCTGATGCCGGCCGCGCGGCGGCCCTCCATGATCAGTCCAAGGGTTTTCGCGCCGGTGAATATCTGCAGGTTCGACCTGCCCCTCGCCGGCTTCAGGAACGCGGTCGCACTGCTGCAACGCCGGCCGTTTCGCATGGTCATCTGGAAATGACCGACGCCTTCCTGATCCTCACCATTATAATCATTATTCCGCTTATAGCCGAGACTGGCAGCCGCATCGACCCAGGCATCAATCACTGGCCGCTGGACACGGCTTTCCGATACATTCAATGCACCGCCCGTACCGCGTGCCGCCGAGGGTTCGCCTTCCCAGTTCTCGGCACGCCGGAACAGCGGCTTCACGTCGTCCCACGCCCATCCTTGATTGCCAAGCTGGCGCCACTGGTCGAAATCCTGCGGCTGCCCGCGGACATATAACAGCCCGTTGATCGAACTGCTGCCGCCCAGAACCTTGCCGCGGGGCCAGTTGATGGCGCGGCCGTTCAGTCCCGGGTCCGGCTCGGTGCGATAACACCAGTCCGTCGCGGGATTGCCCATTGTCTTGAAATAACCGACCGGAATGTGGATCCAGGGATAGGTGTCCTTGCCGCCCGCCTCGAACAAAGCGACGCTGTACCGGCCGTCTGCTGACAGCCGATTTGCTAAGACACAACCCGCCGACCCTGCGCCGACGATTATGAAGTCGAATTCCACCCCCACAACCTCATAATGTTATTTTTTGAGACTTTTATTCTCTTTTTTATTAGTATTGGTTGAAATCATGCACGGGCTTGGCGCTAAAGCAAGCCCAAAACGGCTGCAGGCTATGAGGTAGAGTTGTGATGAGTGAACATGTGCCACCGAATTTACGCGCCATCTGCATTCTTGAAGTTCTGTCGGAGAGCAGCACAGCGCCAACGCCGACCGAGCTGAACGCAAGGCTGGGCTGGCCAAAGCAGACAATCCACCGGCTGTGCCAGACGCTGATCGAGTCCGGCATTCTTGAGAAACATGACAAACGTCTCTATCCCGGGCACCGGGCCAGCCTTTTGGCCACCGGCCTTGCCGACCGAAGCGCGGGGCTTGTCGGCTGCCATCAAATTCTGCTTCAGGTTGCGCGCGATTCGGGTGAAACGGTGAACTTCGTCAGGCCGGAGCCGCGTGGCATGAATTACATTGATCGTGTCGAGACCAACTGGGCCTTCCGGGTGGCGCTGCCGATCGGCACCCAGGTGCCGTTCCACTGCACCGCAAGTGGCAAGCTCTTCATGGCCAGCCTGCCGGCTGCCCGTCGGCGCGCTTTCCTGTCGAGCCTGCAGATGCATCCCCAGACACCGAATACATTCACCGACCCGGCGCTACTCGCAGATGAGCTTTCGGAAATCAAGCGGCAGGGATTTAGCCTCGATCGGGAAGAATTTCATGAAGGCATGGTGGCCATCGCCGCACCAGTCACCGATCCTCACGGGCGGTTTTATGCGGCACTGGCCATCCACGGCCCAACACAGCGTTTCAACATCGATGACGCGATGGACAAGCGCAACATGCTGCGGGACCACGCGGCCCGGATAGGTGAATTGCTTTTTACGCCGGCAACGGCCTAGGCCTGCTTCTTGGCCGCGCCGGCATGACGGCGCGCCTCTTCAAGCGCCCGCACTGCCAGCATCGCAAGAAGGTAGTAAGTGGCGAACTGGTCCAGCAGCGCATCGGTAAGCGGAGTGTCATCACCATCCATGCTGTCATGCGTCACTGCTGCCTCCAAAAGTTCACCCGGTCACGACGACTTTATCACCAGCAGACGCCTTGCGTGTACTGTAAAGGTGGTCGGCAAGATGGTTGGCAACATAGGCAGCAAGGGCCGAAGCCTCTTCCGGCGTGAGGACAAGTCCCAGCTTTGAGCGCCGCCACAATATGTCATCGACGCTGCTCGCCCACTCACGGGTAAGCAGCCAGTCGACCTCTCGGGCGTGAAGCGTACCACCAAAATGCCGCCCCAGATCTTCGCGCGACGTCGCACCCTCGAGGATCGTGAAGGCATCCGTACCATAGGCTGTGACAAGGCGCGTGGCCCATTCTGCGGTCAGAAACCCGAATGTGCGCTGCAGCCTTATGACCAGCTCCTGTCTGTCGCCAATGTCGAAATCACCCCCCGGCAGCGGCTCGCCCCCTGACCAGCTTTCGCCGAGGTCGGGAAAATAGGGATGCAGCTTGTCCATCACATGCTCGGCAAGACGCCGATAGGTGGTGATCTTGCCTCCAAAGACATTGACCAGCGCCGCGGCACCCTGCTCGTCCTCGCAGGTCAGAACATAGTCGCGGGTGGCAGCAGAGGCAGAACTCGCCCCATCATCATAAAGCGGGCGAACACCCGAGAATGTGGCGACGATGTCATCCTTTGAGATACCACTCTTAAAAAAGCGGTTGGTGGCCGCAATCAGATAATTGCGCTCGGCATCGCTGCAGACCGCAGCTCCGGCATCACCTTCGTGATCGACATCGGTGGTGCCGATCAGCGTAAAATCACGCTCGTAGGGAATGGCAAAGATGATACGTCCGTCTTCCAGCTGCAGGAAATAGGGCTGATCATGATCGAACAGGCGGCGCACAATGATGTGCGAGCCCCGCACCAGTCGCAGCCCATGGCGGTTGCCACGCTGCATGTCACCGGTCAGAACATCGCGCGCCCAGGGGCCCGCCGCATTGACGATCGCCCGGGCGGATACCGTCTCGCGCGTCCCGTCAGCATGCAACAGCTCGGCCCTCCAGACTCCGCCCTCGCGTCTAGCGCCCTCGAAACCTGTCCGCGTTCTGATCGTCGCGCCATGGCCCTGCGCCGAGCGTGCATTCAGCACGACAAGACGCGAATCCTCGACCCAGCAATCAGAATATTCGAAGCCTTTGACAAAACGGTCCTGAAGCGGCGCGCCGGCTGGATGGTCGCGCAGGTTGAGCGCCCGGCAGGCTGGCAGAATCTTGCGGCCACCAAGATGGTCATAGACGAACAGGCCAATCCTTGTCAGCCAGCCGGGCCGTCTGCCGGCAAGGCCCGGGATATAGGCCAGCACCCGGCCAAGTGAGGAATTGTCCTGCGCATATCGCAACCCCGGCGTGACCGGCAGGACAAAGCGCATCGGCCAGGAAATATGCGGCATCATGCGAAGCAACGTCTCACGTTCCTGAAGCGCCTCGCGCACCATGCGGAAGTGAAAATGTTCCAGATAGCGCAGGCCGCCATGGAACAGCTTTGTCGAGGCCGAGGAGGTCGCCTGCGCAAGGTCGTCCTTTTCGACAAGCAGCACCGACAGCCCGCGGCCGGCCGCATCACGCGCCACACCGCATCCATTGATGCCGCCACCAATGACCAGAAGATCGAAGCTCTTTTCACCCATCAGCCGAAGCCCTCATATCCTCGGCAACAACGACCTGTGTTCCGGCAGCCTGTGCGGCAGCCATGAATTGCGATGGTGGCTGCCGGTCAGTGACCATCACATCAATCTCGTCGATACCGCAGATTCGCACCGGCGCGCGGCGCAGGAACTTGTCGGCATCGCAAACCAGAATCTTCTTTCGCGCATTCCTCAGGATGGCGCGGGCGACATCCACCTCGCGGCTGTCGAAATCGAGGATCGCCCCGTCATCATCCAGCGCCGAAGCGCCGACCACGGCATAATCCACTTTATATCTCCCGATGAACTCCACAGCCGCGCCGCCGACCACAGCCCCGTCCTGCGCCCGTACTGTCCCGCCGACAAGGACAAGCTGCTTGCCGGGCGCGCGCGCCATCATCTGGAGAATGTTCAGATTGTTGGTCAGCACCATCAGATTGTCATGTCCGAACAGGGCATTGGCGACTGCCTCGGTGGTGGTTCCAATATTGATCGCAACTGCGGTGTTGTCCTCGATCAGGCCTGCAGCAGCCTGGCCAATGGCCTGCTTTGCCTGCATCGACAGCTTGCGGCGGGCGTCATATTCGATGTTTGCCACCGATACCGGACGGCGCGCCCCACCATGCGTGCGCATCGCCATACCCTGATCACAGAGCGCCGCAAGGTCGCGCCTGATCTGCTGCGTTGTGACGCCAAAGCGGGTGGCCAGCGCATCAACACCCACTTCACCCTCGGCGTGAATCTGCATCAGAATGGCCTGCTGGCGCCGGTTCAGTTCCGCCATGACGTTGCCTCGAAGTATGATTTCTCAGCTTTCTACCAGATTTGATGTTCATTTGAACATATAAAAGGCTTGTTATCGCTATTTTGAATGAAACCCTTGTGACCAAACCCAACTTTGACAAGTCGCCAAGGATCAAAGGGGCTGTCCTTTCACCACACAATTCTGACATTTGGACGTGACAATAGGGACGTGACGATGGCTGTGTTCTGATATCATCAGCGGCACGGCCGCGATCACGCACCCACCTGCGGGAGACCGACACCATGTCCCGAGACCTGTTCTGCCCGACCGGCAGAATCTACCGCGGCAATCTTCACGGCCACTGCACCCATTCGGATGGCCGGAACGAGGCCGCAGAGGTGGTACGCCTCTATCGTGAGGCTGGCTATGATTTCACCTGCCTGTCGGACCATTACTGGACCAACCCGCGCTTTGCCGCCAGGACCATCTGTGACAGCTCGGGGCTGGACAGCGAGGATTTCATCACCATCATCTCAGCCGAACTGCATTGCCACGGCAAACTCCATGATCAGGCTGGGCTGTGGCACATTCTGGCCAACGGGCTGCCTCTGGACTTTCCCATAGCGAGCGCAACTGAAACGGGTCCCGAACTGGTCAGGCGAGCTGTCGCCGCGGGGGCCTTCGTCAGCATCGCGCACCCAGAATGGTATGCGATGACCACGGAAGAGGCACGCAGCCTTGCCGAGGCCGGCGCGCATGCCGTCGAAGCCTATAATCACTCGTCAGCCCTTGATGCCGATCGGGGTGGCGGCATCGCCACCATCGACCAGCTGGCAAATGAGGGGTTCAGGACCGGCATCATCGCCACCGATGATTCGCACGATGTCCTGGCCGACGGGTTCGGCGGATGGATTATGGTCGCGGCGGACGGGCTGAATGCGGGCGCCATCCTCAAAGCGCTGAAGGCGGGCGACTATTACGCATCGTGCGGACCAGATTTCACCTCCATTCAAATTGAGGGCAACATGCTCCACATCACCTGCTCGCCCGCGGACCGCATCGTTGTCGCAGCAGGCGGACACCGGTCATTTGCCACAAGCGGCAACGGCATGACCGAGGCCAGAATCGAGATCAGCAGGACCGATTTCGAGTTCTTCCGTGTGGTGCTGACCGACAAGGCGGGAAAGCAGGCATGGTCGAATCCCTACTGGATGGAAGATCTGGACCTTCGCTGACAAGCCCGTTGCCGGAAGGGCGGACACGACCTACATGAAACGTCATGAGATTACGTTTCCTGACAGGCCGCCTTGCCGCATTGATCGGCCTTCTCTGGCTGTTCGCCTTGCCGGCACAGGCCAGCCCGCTTGCCGATGCCATCGACGAGATCGACGCGGATGTGCTGTTCCTGCGCCACGCCCTCGCACCGGGGTTCGGCGACCCTGACAATTTCAGCATTCATGACTGCCGCACCCAGCGCAATCTGAGCCAGTCCGGCCGCGACCAGTCGCGCCGGATCGGCCAATATCTTCGCGACGAGGCGATCGAGATCGGGGTGATCCTGAGCAGTCGCTGGTGCCGCTGTACCGAGACGGCGGCAGAAATCGGCCTCGGCCCCTTCACCACCCATGACGGGCTGAATTCATTTTTCGACGGCCATGTCGACCGTGCCCAGACCATCAGCCTGCTTCGGGCCTATCTTGACCGGATGAAAGGGTCGCCTGCAGACGGCCCGGTCACCCTGATGGTTACACATCAGGTGGTGATCACGGCGGTCACCGGCATCGCACCACAAAGCGGCGGCTTCGTTGCCTATAACAGCCGGACAGGGGCAGCAAAACGCGCCGGTACGCCCGTGCAGCCCTAGATATGTGGCATCGGCGAGAATTCGATTGACCCGCTTCGCGGCTTTGATAGCGTCTCGTATGACTTCGGTTGGCGGGGAGCTGGGCCATGAACAAAAAGAAACCTGCTGGCCGCAGCGGCCGTCGCGGGCGGCAGGCACGCGAAACCAGCGCACCCGCACGCAAGGTTAACTACCGCAATCTGCGCAATCCGTTCCCCCCGATGAAGCTGTATTCGGACGATGCGATCGAGGCGATGCACGATGCCGCGCTGACGGCGCTTGAGACTCTCGGCATGAAGATCCTGCTTCCCGAGGCCCGGCAGATCTTTCGCGAAGGCGGTGCAAAGGTCGACGATTCATCGGAAATGGTCTGGATCGGGCGTGAGATCGTGGCGGCCGCGCTGGACACTGCGCCGCGTTCAATCCTGTGCCGCGCCGCACGCCGTGACCGCGACGTGTTGCTGGAGCCCGGCACACTTGTCTTCCAGCCGGGGGCCGGCGCGCCGCACGCCACCGATCTGGAACGTGGACGCCGTCCTGGCACCGGGCAGGATTTTCATGAACTGGTGAAGCTGACCCAGCATTTCGACGTGCTGCAGATGATGCCGCCGCTGATCGAGCCGCAGGATGTGCCGATGAATGTTCGGCATTACTTCACCATGGATTCGCAGCTCACCATGTCCGACAAGCTGCCCTTCATCTTCAGCCGTGGCACACCGCAGGTGATGGAGAGCTTCGAAATCCTGCGTGATTTCCGCGGAGTTAGCGATGACGCGTTTATGGCAGAGAGCCACTGCTACACCATCATCAACACCAACTCGCCGCGCCAGATCGATATCCCGATGGCGCAGGGGCTGATCGATTTCGCCCGCCACGGGCAGTTGTCAATTATCACACCTTTCACTCTCATGGGGGCAATGGCGCCAGTCACTGTCGAGGCGGCGATGACGCTGAGCCATGCCGAGGCGCTGGCGGCGATCACACTGACCCAGCTGGTGCGGCCCGGGGCACCGGTCTGCTATGGCACCTTTACCTCGAATGTCGATATGAAATCGGGCGCGCCTGCCTTTGGCACGCCGGAACATTTCCGCGCCTCGCTTGTCGCGGGGCAACTGGCGCAGCTTGTCGATCTGCCATGGCGCTGCGCCAGCGGATCGGCTGCCAACATCAATGATTCGCAGGCGGCGAACGAAACCCAGTTCGCGCTGTGG
>JAKMFG010000329.1 GCA_022425565.1 Alphaproteobacteria bacterium | reverse complement strand
TCCTTACAGCGGCCTTATTCTGCGGATGTAGCGTCGAGCGATGCCCGGCTTTTAGCAGTGTTGAGGCCCCTTCGAGAAGGGGGAGGGCCGCCAGATCGATTTCAACGCCTTGCATCCTGCACCGCTCAGCCAGGTTCATGGCGTGTCTGGCGAGCCCGAATCCTGTGACATCTGTCATCACCGGGCGGTGGGGCGCAAAGATTGCCGCAGCAAGGTCATTTCCTCTTGCCATCATTTCCGCGGCCGCGGTTACCCATGCACCTCGTGCAGCGAGTTTCATGTGTCCCGCCATGATCACACCTGTGCCGAGAGGTTTGGTCAGGACCAGTACGGGATCATCGTCGGCTGATACGATGTTTGGGGGAGCTTCACGCCAGCCAGTCACCGAGTAGCCGATACCCAGCGCCTCGCTTTCGCCGGTATGACCGCCCACAAGCTGTGCGCCGGCTTCGCTCAACGCCACCAGTCCACCGGCCATCAACTGCGCCAGCTGCGACTGTTGCAGATCGACACGCGCTGATCCGAGGGTAACAGCAGCCATCGCCCAGACCGGGACCGCATTGGCGGCGTAGATATCACTCATCGCATGGACTGCGGCGATGCGGCCAAGCTGGAACGGGTCGGATATGATTTCTGAAATCACATCGATCGACTGCACCATTTCGCCGCTTTCCGGTACGGGAAGGATCGCTGAATCCTCATTCAACCCGTCAGGTGGCATCAGCCTGGGATCGGCGCCTAGCCCCACAGCGATCTCAACCGCCTCGCGCATGGCCCCTGTCAGCGTTTCATGCCCTGTTTTCGCACCGCACCCAAGACATCGCATCGTCTCAAAAGCGGGGTCGGCGCTGTCTGGTCCCTTGCCAAGGCCGGCCAGCGCGGCAGGAGCTGTTGGCGGTGCCATCTTCAGATTGGTGTATTTCGCCATCCAGCGGCGATCGATCCATTTCTTCAGCCACCACCAAAACCTTGAATGGCTGGCATGATTGCCGCGAATTCCGATGCTGCATCCGTCAGCAGTGCCGAGAATGGCAAGAGCGCCTTTCTGTGGTTTCCATGATTTTGGCCTGCGTCCGGCGACAAAACGCCTGATGTTGTCGGCAAGCACAGGGCCCGCCCGTACTGCATAAACGCCTGCCTTCGGCCGCGGACTGCCAACAATCGTGGCAATATCTCCTGCGGCAAAGATGTTGGGGTGCGAACGTGACTGGAGCGATGAATCCACCGCAATAAAACCGGCATTATCGAGTTCAAGGCTGGTCTGCTTCAGCCAGGCTGGCGGTGCCACTGCCGTCACAAGGAAGCAGGCGTCGAATTCATGCGTATCGCCATTTTCCAGATGCAGGCGGTTTGCCTCGACCTGCAATACCGGCTGTCCGCACTGCACAGTGCAGCCTGCGGCTGTCAAACACTCAAAGAGTAATCTCGCCGCCCGTGAAGGCAGTTCCGGCACCAGCCTTGCCGAGCGTGCGAATATCTTGATCTGGGGCCGTTTGCCAGTCGCGTCGAGCCATTGCCTGGACAGAGCAAGCGCAAGTTCACACCCGGCTGCGCCTCCGCCGATCACGGCAAGCCGTTCCGGATGGCCCATGGCTGTCAGGGCAGAAAGTCGGTCGCGAAATTTGCTGATCGGCTTGACCGGGATGAAATGCTCGGCGGCGCCCGGGATGGCTTTCACATCCGGCTCCCCGCCAATGTTGACCGAAAGCACATCGAACGAGAGTGAGGGGCGACCATTCACGGTCAGTCTGCCGGCATCCGCGTCAAGCCCGTTCACCGGCGCATTGATAAGCCTTGCCCCAGCCATATTGGCGAGTTTTGCAAGATCGATATGAATATCAGCTGCCGTCCATGCGCCTTCGACATATCCTGGGAGCATGCCGGAATAGGGGGTGTCGATATCGCGGGTGACGAGGGTTGTTCGCAAGCCTTCGACCGGCTTCATAGCCAGAGATTTAAGAAGTGCCACCTGCGCATGGCCGCCGCCAACGAGGACGAGTTCACCCTTGATCGGCCCGATTGGTTTCATCAGGAAGAAAAGGCGCTGAGCTGTCCCTTGAAATAGGCTGCCGGCCTGCCGTCACGGGTGCTGATATTGAGGACCTCGCCGATGAAAATCACGTGATCACCGCCTGGATATTCTGCCCAGAGCCGACATTCCAGAGAGGCAATGGCGTCGGCGAGAACCGGTTGTCCCGAGACTCCGGAAAGCCAGTTAGCACCGGAAAAGCGGTCGGCATCTGATTTCGAGAACAAACGGATCAGCTCGTCACAGGCACTGTCCGCGCCCATAACATTTACCGTGAATCCACCAGCCTTGCGGAACAGGTCAGCGCGGTCATGCCCAAGATCGAGCGACCAGAGGACAAGTGGCGGGTCGAGCGAGACCGAGTTGAAGGAATTGACCGTCAGGCCATAGGGCTGGTCGATGCCGCGCGTCGTGACAATGGTCACGCCAGTGAGAAAATGGCCCATGGCGTCACGCAGCTCCGTTGCCGAGACCGGTGCTGGTGCGGTTGCCGTGTCTTCCTCATTCGTGCTGACCGGGACGATCGTTTCCATGCTTCCTCCGTCGTGCCCTGCATTGACCGTCGAATCGACACGGCGAGACACACTGTAACCTTGCAGTCATATAAGTGCGACATTCTATACCGCAAAGATGTGTCGTGCAAAATTCGTTGTCACCCAGATCTGGATGATGCCTCCCGTTCTTTCCCGTTTCCTCGCCGTGGCCGCAGAATGCTGGCAATGAAGAGCGAGGTTCGCGGGATGTATGCATAGCGTCGGCGCGCTTCGGCAGGGCGCGTGAAGTTCCGGTAGACCGAGTAGAGCATGAGCGACAGATGTGCCGCAGAAATCAGGCTGAACATCATGGGCGCGCCGAACCTGTCGATGATCCAGCCAGCCACGAGTGGAGAGATGATCGCTCCGGATGCATACAAAAAAATCAGCGATGCGCTGAGCGAGATCATCCGGTCGCTCTCGACAAAGTCCGAGGCGTGTGCCGCGCAGATCGAATAGATCGGATAGGTGGTCAGGCCAAACAGGAAGGACATGATATAAACAAGCGGAATGCCCATGACCTGCAGGTCCATGATCGGCAGCATCATCGCAAGACAGAGCGCGCTTGCCATAATGCTGTAGACGAACAGGACCGAACGGCGCGACAGCCTGTCGGCCAGGATGCCTGCGGGAACCTGTGAAATCAGGCCCCCGATCACCGACACGACAAGGAACAGGGCGATCTGCGACAGGTCGAGCCCTACAGCGATGGCAAAGATCGGTCCTACCGAGCCGAAGGTGGCGGTCGACAGCCCTGCCACGATGACACCAAACGCCGCGAGAGGCGAGACGCGGTAGGCGAAGAACGGTTCGTATCTGGCTGTTTCAGGGAGCTCCGGCTCCTTGCTCTGGGTCAGTGCCAGCGGCAGGATGGCGAAGCACATCACGATGCCGATGATATTGTAGGAAATGTAGCTTGCCGGCGTCAGGGTCGCGATGATCGCATTGGCCATGATCTGGCCGGACATGTCGACGATGCGGTAGGCGCTGAACAGGCGACCACGGTTTTCGTTTGAAATTTTCGCCTGGAGCCAGCTTTCGATCAGGGTGTAGCACCCAGCCACGGAAAACCCCGACAGCACGCGGATCGCGGTCCAAAACATGGCGTCTGGCAGGATCGGGTGCGCGATGATCGAGATCACAGCAGCGCCAGCCATCACCGCGAAGGCACGCGAATGACCGGCACGGCGCACAAGGTAAGGGCTGAAGATACATCCGAGAAGAAAACCCGCGAAATGGCCGGATGCAAGGAAGCCGATCTCGACTGAGGTGAAGCCAAGAGCCTGCCCGGAAATGGCATCAAAGGGACGTAGCGAGCCGATCCCCATCTGAACGAACAGAGTGGAGAGCAGGAGAGCGGATAGCGAGATGAGTAGGCGCATGGTAACGCTCAGGTGCCAGTCTGCGACAAGTCTTGCGCCGTTGCATCACAGGATGCAAATGCCAATCACGAAGCAGGGCGAATTTTCGAAAAAAAGCGGGTGGAGGCCCGAACCGGAATTGAACCGATGTACACGGTTTTGCAAACCGCTGCATAACCACTCTGCCATCGGGCCGTCTGAA
>JAKMFG010000325.1 GCA_022425565.1 Alphaproteobacteria bacterium | reverse complement strand
AACACATGCTTTTACCGCACTGGCAGGACACCACCTGTCGCCGCCGTCCCTGCCGGGCGATGCCGAACTGTGGGACCAGCTGGGCCCGGGCTTCACCTTGATGAATCTGACTGGGGATACCACCATGACAGACGCCTTTGCCTCTGCGGCGAATGCGCGTGATGTGCCGCTCAAAACGCTTGATCTGGCCACAGCCGATCTGGTTGATTTCTACCAGGCCGATGCAATATTGCTTCGGCCAGACCATTTCGTCACCTGGGCTGGCTCGGCCGGGCAAGCGGATGCAGTATCGATTTTGGACCGTGCTACAGGACGGGTTGGAGACGGGTAATGACAGCCGAATTTGGACATCACTACATCGCTGGGCAATGGCTTTCCGACGCGTCGAACGGGATCAGCGAAGTGGAAAACCCGTCCAACGGTTCGGTCATCGGGACGGCACCCAACGGATCTGCCAGCCTTGCCGAAAATGCGGTGATGGCGGCCCGCGAGGCCTTCGAGAGCACCGACTGGGCCAGCAATCCGCGCCAGCGCGCGGCAGCGCTTCTCGAATTTGCCGATATTCTTGAAAGCCGGGCTGACGAGATCGCCGCGCTGATGGCGCGCGAGAATGGCAAGGTTCTGGCGCAGGCAAGGCATGAAGTGGCCGCCGGTTATAGCGAGGCAAGATATTATGCGGGTGTTGCCCGCAATGTTTTTGGACGCACCTTTGAAAGCGGTGCCGGAAAGCTGAGCCTGATGACCAGAGAGCCGTCAGGTGTTGTCTCCGTCATCGTGCCGTGGAACGCGCCAGTCACGCTTCTGGTTCGATCAGTGGCGCCGGCACTGGCGGCCGGCTGCTCGGTCGTTATCAAGCCAGCGCCCCAGACGCCGCTGACCAATGCCGCGGTCATGGCCTGTTTTCATGACGCTACCTCCGTCCCGGCGGGCATCGTCAATTCGGTGAACGAGCATGGCACAGAGGTGGGCACAGTCCTGTCCTCGCACCCCGAGATCGACGTCATTTCTTTCACCGGATCGTCGCGCACCGGCAAAATTATCATGGCCAACGCGTCCGATACGATCAAACATGTGTCGCTGGAACTTGGCGGGAAGGCGCCGGCTCTCGTCTTTGATGATGCCGACCTTGACAAGTCGGTTGCCGAAATCCGTCGCGGCGTGCTGGCGCTGAACGGGCAGATGTGCACATGCATCAGCCGCATCCTTGTCCAAGATTCAATCTATGACGGCATGAGGCAGCGGCTGAAGGAGGCGTTCACATCTGTGAAGATCGGCGATGCCAGCGCTGCCGGCACCGAACTGGGCCCGATCATCGACCGCGCCAACCAGCAGCGCCTCGCCGGCATCATCGAACGCGCTGCCAATCAGGCACAGATGGTGATCCAAGGTGGTATCGGTGAGGGCGATCTGGCAAAGGGATGCTTCATCACACCCTCCATGTTCGAAATCGACGATGTGGGTCACGATCTTGTACAGGACGAATTGTTCGGACCAATCGTCTCGCTGGAGCGGTTCGGCGACGAAGCGGATGCCCTCGCCATGGCCAATGCAACCCGCTACGGCCTGGCAGCTTCGGTCTATACTGCCGATCTGAACCGGTCGATGCGTATGGGACGTAAGCTGAAATTCGGAACTGTCTGGATGAACTGCCACAACCGCCTGCTTGCCGAGGTCGAAACAGGCGGCTATCGCGAGAGTGGCATCGGCAGGCTCCACGGCATTGAGGCCATGAACGATTTCCTTGAGACAAAGCACATCTATCTCGAAGCCGACAGCTGATGCCGACGATCAACTATCTCACCCGCATCGAATTCAATTTCGGGGCCATCGCCGGTCTTGGTGCGGAAATCGAAAGAATGGGGCTGGAACGCCCTCTTCTGGTCACCGACCGCGGCATTGCGGACGCCGGCATTCTGCAGCGCGCCCTTGATGCAGCCGCGCCATCAAGGCCGGTTGTCTATGACGGCACCACCGAGAACCCTACGGAGCAGTCGCTTCTGGATTGTCTTGAAATATGGAATGCACAAGGCTGCGATGGGGTGATCGCGCTTGGCGGTGGCTCGCCCATCGATCTGGCCAAGGCGGTGGCTTTGCTGACCAGCCATGGCGGCAGGCTTGCAGATTATAACGTCAAGACCGGCGGGTCGGCGACGATCGGCAAGGTATCTCCGCAAATTGCCATTCCGACCGCGGCGGGGACCGGCGCCGAAGTCGGGCGCGCCTGCGTAATGAGCCTGCTGGACGGCAGCAAGATGGTCGTCGTGAATCTGAACATGGTCGCCGATCTCGTGATCTGCGACCCCGAACTGACGCTTTCATTGCCGCCGCGCCTGACTGCGGCCACAGGCATCGATGCCCTCAGCCATGGCGTCGAAACCCATTGCAGCACCTTGGACAACCCGCCCGCCGCCGCCATCGGCCTTGAGGCTGTCAGCAGCGCGGCGAAATGGCTTCCTGTGGCGGTGGAGAACGGCGACGACCGCACTGCACGATGGGAAATGATGATGGCGTCGCTGATGGGTGGAATGTGCCTGCAGAAAGCACTTGGCGGGGCGCATGCAATGGCAACACCGCTTGGCGAGTTGCACCTT
>JAKMFG010000263.1 GCA_022425565.1 Alphaproteobacteria bacterium | reverse complement strand
TTGCCATGGCGTCGTGATCTCGTGTAAGTCACGCGTGTCGATGGAAATGCTGCCATAGCTCCAGCGGTAGAGCGCACCCTTGGTAAGGGTGAGGTCGCGTGTTCGAATCACGCTGGCAGCACCATCGCACTTTCTTCACATCGAGACTGCAATCCGGCGCCCGGCAATCCGGCGCCAGATAGGCCGCGCCCGGCTATGTGCGTGTAAAGTCCACACTGCCCGGATGGAAATAGATCTCGTCATAACCGACGGTGTCATAATAGCTGTAGCCGACTTTATCGAAGAAGCGCCGGTATTTCGGCGACCCGGCAGCGTTATTTTCCACAGCAATCACACGTATCCGCAGCGCGTCGAAATCAATGCTCTCAAGCACCTGCAATTCCGCTCCTTCGATATCAAGCGACATGAAATCCACCTCGCTGCGACCGTCCAGCATCTCCATCACACCGACGGTCTCGATCTGATAGGACACCGTCCGGCTAGTCTTGTCGTTTTCAACGAAGGATTTGGTTCCAGCGAATTCTTTGGAATCAACGCCACTCATCTGCATCAGACCCTCGACAACCTCGATGAACTCGACGGTGTCATCAGCAAAACCGACAGCCTTGTTGATGGTCTGGCATGTCCTGTTCTTCTGCAGAAAGCCGAATTGTGTCCTTGATGGTTCGACGGCAATGCCGTCCCACCCCATGAATTTCTCGAAATGCAGGCAGTTGCTTCCCGTTACCCCGTCATATGCGCCAATCTCAAGGAAGAACCCGTTTCTGCAGTTTTTGAAAAAGGCATCCTTGATTCTTTTGTCCTGACCCGCCTGCGAAAAATACCGCTCGTGCCAGTGAAGGCTCTTCTCAAGGGACCAGAGCTTGCCTGTCAAAGGCGCGAGGGCTCCAGATTCCGATGGCGGCAGCTGCTCCAGAATTGAGGACAGAAGAACATGCGCGTGGAGTTTGTCCTCAATCCCGCCATTTGCCAGCTTGTCAGCTTGACTGGCGACTTCGCTCAAGGTTTTGCCCTGCAACGCGCTGAAATCGGGTTTCTTAAGCAACAGTCCAACCATAAAAGTGATCTGGAGGCCCTGGTGAGGCAGATGTTGCTGGCCCACCGGATCGTAAACCGGCCGGGGCAATGCCCCGGAAAGCTCACTTACCAAACATACAGCAACCGGCCATACCGGCAATCACCAATCCGGCAATCACCAATCCGGCAATTACCAATATCGTGACAGCACGCCGTCACCCCTGCAGCGCGAACAGGCACCCGGCAGAGGCGGGACCCACGCGCAGTGGCATCAATATACTTCATTTTCACCAGGTTCCACGCGGCGGCACACTAACAGCCCGACGATCAAGTCGTCAGGCCGAATGTCTGGCTGAAGACCGCTATCCTGCGCTGCGTTACGCCCGGCCGGCCGCGTCGCTGGCGCTGTCGCTGAGCGCACCCTTTACGGCCCCGGTCTCGTCGGGCGAGCCGAAGCCGAAGATCAGCCTGTCGGTTGCCGGATCAAGCCGCACCTCGACAAGATCCCCGTCGCCGAACCGGCCTTCCAGCAGCGCTTCGGCAAGCGGGTTCTGCACCGCGTTCTGGATCACCCGCTGCAGCGGGCGCGCGCCGAACTGCGGGTCATATCCGCGGCTGGCAAGCCATGATGCCGCCTCGTCGCTGAGCCGCAATGTCACCCCACGTTCGGCAAGACGTGCCTGCAGGCGGGCGAACTGGATGGTGACGATGTCGCCCATATGGTCGGGGGCGAGCCGGTGGAACAGCAGCACCTCATCCAGCCTGTTCAGGAATTCCGGCCGGAAGGTGGACTGGACATCCGCCATCACGGCGTCCCGCGCCGCATCACTGTCCTCGCCGTCATCGAGCGCCAGCAGATGGTCGGCCCCGATGTTCGAGGTCAGCAGGGTGATGGTATTGGCAAAATCCACACGGCGGCCCTGGCCGTCTGTCAGATGGCCCTCGTCAAGAACCTGGAGGAGAATGTTGAAGATGTCGGGATGCGCCTTCTCGATTTCGTCGAACAGCACCACCTGATAGGGGCGGCGGCGTACGGCCTCGGTCAGGCTTCCACCCTCTTCGTAGCCGACATAACCCGGCGGAGCGCCGATCAGCCGGGCGACAGCGTGCTTTTCCATATATTCGGACATGTCGATCCGCAGGATGGCGCCGTCATTATCGAACAGGAAGCCGGCAAGCGCTTTCGCCATCTCGGTCTTGCCGACACCGGTCGGCCCCAGCATCAGGAAACTTCCCATCGGCTGGTTGGGGTCGGACAGACCGGCACGCGACCGGCGGGTGGCGTTGGCGACGGCGCTGACGGCCTCGGCCTGGCCGATGATACGGCGGCCGATCTCGGCTTCCATCGACAACAGCTTCTCGCGCTCGCCCTCCAGCATCTTGTCGACCGGAATGCCGGTCCAGCTGCTGATCACGGTGGCGATCTGCGCGGCGGTTACTTCCTCGTCGATGATCTCGGATTCCGAGACGGCGGATTTCGCCGCAGCAAGCTCCTGCTCGATCGCCGGGATGCGGGAGTAGGCGAGCTCGGCAGCCTCTTCGAGGCGCCCCTCGCGCTGTGCCACTTCCAGCCGGTGCCGCGAATCTTCAAGGCCCTGCTGCAGGCGGCCGACCTCGGCCATCTGGCCTTTCACATCCTCCCACTGCGACGTCAGCGCAGCGGATTCGGCCTCGAGCCGCACCAGTTCTGCCGCGATAGCATCAAGGCGCTTTTTTGCGCTGTCAGGATTTTCCTTCTGCAGCGCCGCCTGCTCGATCTTCAGCTGCATGATGCTGCGGTCGGTGGCATCCAGCTCGGCAGGCTTGCTGTCCGACTGGATGCGAAGATGGCTTGCAGCCTCGTCCATCACATCGATGGCCTTGTCGGGAAGGAAGCGTTCGGAGATATAACGATACGAGAGTTTCGCCGCCGCAATCAGCGCATCGTCGGTGATGCGGACACCATGATGAAGCTCGTATTTCTCTTTCAGGCCGCGCAGCACGAAAATGGTGTCCTCGACCGTCGGCTCGTCGACGAAGACCGGCTGAAAGCGGCGGGTCAGCGCCGCGTCCTTTTCCACATACTGCCTGTATTCATCCAGCGTTGTTGCGCCAATGCAGCGCAGCTCGCCACGCGCCAGTGCCGGCTTCAGAAGGTTGGAGGCATCCATCGCGCCGTCGGTCTTGCCGGCGCCGACAAGCTGGTGCATCTCGTCGATGAACAGAATCACCTCGCCGTCCCGTGACTCGACCTCTTTCAGGACTGATTTCAGCCGCTCCTCGAACTCGCCACGATATTTCGCTCCGGCGACAAGCGCGCCCATGTCGAGCGACAACAGCGCCTTGTCGGCAAGCGCCTGCGGCACATCACCATTGACGATGCGCTGGGCCAGCCCCTCGGCGATGGCGGTCTTGCCAACGCCGGGCTGACCGATCAGCACCGGGTTGTTCTTGGTGCGGCGCGCCAGAATCTGGATGGTGCGGCGCACCTCGGCCTCACGCCCGATGACCGGGTCGAGCTTGCCGCGCCGCGCCGCGTCGGTAACATCAGTGGTGAATTTCGACAGGGCCTCATAGCTGTCCTCGGCAGCATCGCTGTCGGCGGTGCGACCCTTGCGCATATCGGCAATGGCGGCGGACACACGCGCCGCGTCAAGCCCCGCCCCGGACAGGATGCGGCCGACCTCGCCCTTGCTCTTGACCATGGCAAGAAGCAGCGCGTCCACCGCAAGGAAACTGTCGCCAAGGGTTTTCGCCTCACTCTCGGCAGCCTGCAGGATGCGGGCAAGGTCGATATCGAGCTGCAGCTGGTCGGCACCCGACCCGGTCACCGCCGGGATCGCCGCAAACGACTTGTCCAGCGACGCAGACAGCCCGTCGATGTCACCACCGGCACGCCCGACAAGGCTGCGAAGGGTGACGTTGTCATCCGCCAGCAACGCGCGAAGAAGATGCATTGCCGTGACCTTCTGATGGTTCGCAGCAAGAGCATCATTCTGCGCCGCCATCACGGCGTTTCGAACAAGGGCGGTGAATTTGTCGGTCTGCATGGCTCACACTCCTTCCCGGCGGCCACCAAAGTCTGTCCGGGCGCTGCCTTGCGGGCAATACGGACAGTGTAACGGTAAACCACCGGCACATGCCCCCGCAGGCACCGTCTTTCGACATTTTTTATGCGAGAGGCTTTTCGTATGTGTTTTAGTTATGTATCGCAGTCGCGGCTTTCAAGTGCTGTGGCAGTGTACGCCAGCAGCATGGAAAAACGGCCTGCACGGCGTTTCAGCCTGCCAAGCTTACTTTTCGGAAAGGCTTGCCGGGGTGTCGCGCCCGTGGTGAAATCCCCGCCATGACCCAGCCCCGTTCCGACCCGTTACCGTCCACCTCGCCGATGCAGGTGTCGACGTTTGATTTCATGCGGGTCGAATGGCGCTTTCTGCTGTTTGGCGCGGCAATGGCCTTCTGCTCGTCGCTTGGCCAGACCTTCTTCATCTCACTCTTCTCGTCCGAGATCAGGAGTGAACTCGGGCTCAGCCATGGCGCCTTCGGCACCTATTACGCTATTGCCACGACGGCCAGCGCGGTCACTCTCCTGTGGCTTGGAAAGCTTGCCGACACGATGCGGGTGGAACGGCTGGCATTCCTTGTGATCTGCTGCCTGTGTGCGGCGGCCATGATGTTCAGCCAGGTAAATTCGGTCATCGCCCTGACTTGCGGGCTGTACCTGCTGCGGCTGTTTGGCCAGGGGATGACCACGCACACCCACACAACAGCGATGGCACGGCGTTATGTGGCGGCGCGGGGACGGGCACTGTCACTGGCACAGCTCGGCATGAATGTCGCTGAATCCATCGGCCCGGCTTCGGTGGTGGCATTGCTGTCCATTCTGAACTGGCGTGTTTTGTGGATGATCCTTCCCTTTCTGCCGCTTGTCGGGCTGCTGCCCTTTCTTCGCACCCTTACCCAGCGTACCCGCTATCAGGATGGCGGTGGCCTCGAGGGGGTGCGGGCAGCGGCGGCGGCGGCAGGCATCGACGACAGATCCGATGCCGACATCATCACCATCGACGGCGTCGATCACTGGCGGCGGCGCGCCGTTCTTCGCGACAGCCGTTTCTGGCTTGGTCTCGTCGGGTTGACGATGATCCCCGGCTTCACCGTCACCGGCATGCTGTTCCATCAGATTTATCTGGCCGAACTTGCCGGCGTGTCGTTGACCAGCTGGGCAGCGATGTATGTTGTCTATGCCGCCTGTGCGGTGATCGGAACGCTCGTCGCGGGCCAGCTTGTCGACCGGTTCACCGGCCGGCGGGTGGCGGCGCATATGATGCTCCCCATCACCCTTGCCTGCGCCGCCCTGTGGCTGGTCGAGGGTCAGGGCGGCGTGTTCCTGTTCTTTGTATTCTTCGGCTTTGCGTCCGGCATGCCCTACAGCGCCGTCTCGGCAACCATGGCAGAGATGTACGGAACCCGTTATCTCGGCGAGGTGAAGGCCATATTTCTGCCACTCGGGGTGTTTAGCTCAGCCCTGTCGCCGATGGCGATGGGTATGTTGATTGATATGGGATATGGCATGGGAGTCCTGATGGGTCTGAATATCGCGCTTGCACTGCTGGCACAGGCTGGTGGGGCAATGATGCTCGGCAGGCCGCCGCGACTGGCCACCACATGACGCAATATCTGCGCGCCATGATCGCGGCCCTGATGCCTGCCGCGCTGTTGGCCATCTTGGCGGCCAGCATTCCGGGCCTGCCGGCAGCGGCCGATGACAGCTGGGACGGCACCTGGTTCACCTGCGAGTTCGCGCGCTCGCGGACGCCTCCTGATGACCAGTGCGCGATGTTCGACGATGAGGGGTTCCGCTTCTCGAACGGGCGGTTCACCTATGTGCGGATTACCGAATCCGACGAGACCGCCTGCCGGGGCGAGAAGGTCGGCCAGTGTTTCCGGCGCGACCGCGCGGCCATCAGCATCAGCACCAGCGACCGCGGCAAGCTCGATCTGGGTCCAGAGAAGATCAGGGTGAAATATCTGTTCTGCACGCAGACTTTCTTTTTCAAGGACACTGAGCACTACCGCGAAATCTGGCCCGACAAGGACAGATGTTTCTGGGCGCGCAAGCGACATTTCTATATCGCCCGCTATGATGGTGAGATCACCGAAAGGCAGTGAACGGCATGAGCAGCAGCACAGGACAGGCGGCACAGGACCCGGAAAGGCGGGTGATCAGGATCGGCGGGGCGGAAGCGGCAGACTTCCTGCAATCGATCCTGACATCGGATATGGAGGCGCTTTTGCCCGGTGAAACCCGGGCCAGCGCCCTGCTGACACCGCAAGGACGGATTCTCGCCGACATGATGGTCTTGCGGGTGGAAGACGGGTTTTTGCTGGACTGTGATGCCAGCCGTGCCGACGACCTGTTCACACGGCTTCGTCGCTACAAGCTGCGTCGCCCGATCGCTCTCGAGATGCTGGATGATCACCAGCTGTGGGTTGGCTGGGACGGCGCTGCAATGCCCGAGGGTGCCAGCACCGACCCGCGACACGCGGCGCTGGGATGGCGCTGGATCGGGGCGGCGGGAACAAGCTCTGGAGCCACATCAGGTTACAGTCTGGCGGACATTGACCAGTGGCATGCCGTGCGCATCGCCGCCGGTGTGCCGCAAGGCCCGGTCGACCTGCAACCGGAACGGGCGCTGATGCTCGAAGCAGGGCTCGACAGGCTGGGTGCCGTCGATTTCGAGAAAGGATGCTATGTCGGGCAGGAAGTCACTGCGCGCACACATTATCGTGGACTGGTGAAACGGCGCATCGTGCCAGTGGCGGTCAGCGGCGGCAGGCCGGCAAGCGGCGATGCGGTATCCGAAGGCGAGCGAGACCTCGGCACCGTTCTGAGTGTTGCCGCCGACGGCGAAGGGGCGCTTTGCCTTGCTGCCATGAAACTGTCAGACATCCACCGGACCAGAGACGGCAATCAGTTGCTGACCGCTGGCGGCCATGCCGCGCGCCTCGCCATACCAGAGTGGATGCTACCGCTTCCCGATCCGTCAAAAACCGATACTGGCTGACCGGCAGATATCAGCCGGCAGGTATCGACTGGCAGATATCGACTGGCAGATATCGAATGGCAGGTTCAGGCGTTGTCACCAAACAGCGCCTCGGCAGCCGCGTTCACCGAGCCCTTGCTGGCGATAATGGCCTCGACCTTGGCAATCTCGGCTTTCATCGCGGCGACATAGGCCTCGAGGTCTTCGACGTTCCAGCGCGCCATCTCGGGACCAGGGCCGGTCGGCTTCAGCTTCTCGAGTTCATCTTCCATATCCTGCCTCCATTCAGCCGGTTTAATGATCAATATCGGTGATTCCCCGCCGTCCCGCAAAGGTCTTTGCAAAACAGGCGGTTCATGGCTATAAAGACGCATCCCCGCTATTTAACGCGAGATTGCGCAGCCCGCAGGACCGGGCTTGCAGCAGAAAGCAGGTAATGATGACACAATTGCTCATGCCCAAGGCAACGGCCGTATGGCTGATCGACAACACCGCACTATCCTTCGACCAGATTGCGGATTTGTGCAGCCTCCACCCGCTGGAAGTCCAGTCAATTGCCGATGGTGAAACAGGCATCGGCATTCAGGGTTACGACCCCGTGCAGAATGGCCAGCTGACCCAGGAAGAAATCGCGCGATGCGAGGCTGACCCGTCAGGGCGCCTTGAACTGGCATCCTCAGACCTTCCGACGCCCAACCGCCGGACCAAAGGACCGCGCTATGTGCCGGTGGCACGCCGCGGCGACAAGCCCGACGGCATTGCCTGGCTGGTCAAGCACCATTCCGAGCTCAAGGACTCGCAGATCGTCAAGCTGATTGGCACAACCAAGGAAACGATCACCAAAATCCGCGAGCGGACACACTGGAACATCAGCAACATCTCGGCAAAACATCCGGCGATGCTCGGCCTGTGCAAGCAGACCGATCTGGACGCCGCTATCGAAAAGGCCGGCGGCACGCCGCATGTCGAGGAACAGGTATCGGATATCAGCGAACTGCCCTGACCTGACGGCAAAACGGGCCCGGCCTGAAACGGCCGATGCCCTGCCGGACGCAGAGGGGCCTGCGGAACGGGAAGACAACCGGTGAACAGCACCGACATCGAGGAACAGCAAATCCTGAAGGCGCGTCTCTACGTGCTGGAGAGTGAACATCGCGACCTTGACGAAGTGATTGAGCGGCTGTCGGAGGACAAGCCGTTCGACCAGTTGAAACTCCAGCGGCTGAAGAAGCGCAAACTTGTCCTGAAGGACGAGATGGCACTTGTGCGAAGCCGCATCCTTCCCGACATCATCGCCTGAGACGAGAACGGAAAGCCCATGTCAAGCACCACCACCCGTCCCTCCGTTGCCGTCTGTATGGGAAGCCAGTCCGACTGGAGCACCATGCAAGAAGCCACCCAGATGCTGGAAATGCTGGATGTGCCGCATGAGGCGAAAATCATCTCGGCACATCGCACACCCGACAGGCTGGCAGCATTCGCGCGCAGCGCAGCGGATGAGGGATTCGCCGTCATCATTGCCGGTGCCGGCGGCGCAGCACACCTTCCGGGCATGCTGGCGGCTCATACCGATCTTCCGGTTCTTGGCGTGCCCATCGAATCCAAATCACTGAAGGGCATGGATTCTCTGCTGTCGATCGTACAGATGCCGGCTGGCGTTCCGGTCGGCACGCTTGCCATCGGCATTCCGGGTGCCCGTAATGCCGGCCTGATGGCGGCCCAGATCCTCGCGCTTGGAGATGCCGCGCTGGCGAGCAGGCTGCACAGCTGGCGTCAGGCACAGACCGATTCGGTAGCCGACCGCCCGTCATGACCAGCCCGGTCAGCAGCCACGGACAGGGCACACCCTGCATCGGCATTCTTGGCGGCGGCCAGCTTGGCCGGATGATTGCCATTGCCGCCGCACAGCTCGGCATCCGGACGCATGTCTATGCCCCTGATGCGCAGGCTAGCCCGGCCGGAGAGGTGGCAACCACGACAACCACCGCATCCTATGACGACGTCGAAAGTCTGCGCCGGTTCGCAGCCAGCGTCGATGCCGTGACCAGCGAATTCGAAAATGTGCCGGCTGCCACCATGCAGGTCATCGGCGAAAGCTGCCTTGCCAGCCCGGGCGCGGCCGCGCTCCAGGCGGCACAGCACCGGATTGCAGAGAAGACCCTTGCCGCCGGCCTCGGCATCCCGACGCCGCGCTTCTGGCAGATCGGATCGCTGCAGGATTTGACACTGGCGGTGAAGGCGCTTGGCGGCCCAGCCATCCTGAAGACCTGCCGGCTCGGCTACGACGGCAAGGGCCAGGTGAGAATCAGTCCGGATGACGATCTTGCAGCCGCCCTTGAAGCTGTCGGAAGCGACGATGCTATCCTCGAGGAGATGATTGCCTTCGATGGCGAGATTAGCGCCCTTCTCGCCCGTGATGCACAGGGCAACATGGTGCATTTCCCGGTTAGCCAGAATCGCCACGAGAACGGCATTCTTGCACGCACTGTGGCCCCGGCTCCGGTCATTCCAGCAATCGAAGAGGCGGCACAGAGCGCCACGGCGGCGCTTGCACAGGCAGTCGATCTCGTCGGGCTGCTGGCTGTCGAGTTTTTCATCTCTGCCGACGGCAGGCTGCTGTTCAACGAGATGGCACCTCGGCCGCACAATTCATTCCACTGGACGATCGAGGGCTGTGCCACAAGCCAGTTCACACAGCTTGTACGGGTTCTGACGGGCCTCGGCTTCGGCGATACCACGCCCTATGGGCGCTGGCAGATGGACAATCTACTGGGCCAGCATCTGGATCAGGTGCCGGGCCTGCTGGCCGATGCAGGCAACCATCTCCACCTCTATGGCAAGCCCGACGCTCGTGAAGACCGCAAGATGGGGCATGTCAGCCACCGTCTGGGCGACTGAACACCCGGCCCGGCCAGCAGCAGAGCACTCAGTCTCGGCTCAGGGTCTCCAGATCGAACGGCGTCGCCTGATAGAGATCGTTGATCCAGTTGCTGACAATCAGGAACGCATAGGGCCGCCAGAAATTTACCGGCTCGACATCCGGATCGTCATTCGGGAAATAGCCGTGCGGCAACGCCGTTGCCACGCCCTGCTCGCGGTCACGGTGATACTCGGCGCCAAGCGTCTCGGCGTCATATTCCAGATGATTGAGGACGAACAGGTCACCACTGTCCGGCTGGCGTGCCAGCCCGACACCACAGTCTGCGCTTTCGGCCAGAACCTCGATGCCGACCGCCTCGAGCTCACTGCGCCTGTTTTCGGTGTAACGCGAAACCGGCATCGGGAAGTTATCGGTAAACCCGCGCATCAGTCGTCCTGCCACAGGCTTCAACTCATGCCGGAACACACCAAACAGCTTGTCACCGCAATCATGCTTCTGCACGCCATGAAAATGATAGAGAAGCGCCTGCGCGCCCCAGCAGATGCCGAGTCTGCGGAAGCAATGTGTCCGCGACCAGTCCATGATCTCGGTCAGTTCTTCCCAATAGGCGACTTCTTCAAAAGGCAATCTTTCGATTGGAGCACCAGTCACAATCAGCGCATCAAAGAATTCATCCTTCACATCTTCAAGGCGCCGATAGAAACGCCGCAGATAGGCAGGTTCGGTATGGCGCGGCGTATAGCTTGCCGTGGTCATCAGGATCAGTTCGATCTGCAGCGGCGAATTGCCGAACAGGCGGGCAAACTGGATTTCCGTCTCCTGCTTTTTCGGCATCAGGTTCAGCAAGAGCAGCCGCAAGGGCCTGATATCCTGACGAAGCGCCTGTTTTTGCGCCATCACATCGACCTGCTCGGCAAGCAGGTCTTCGAGTGCTGGCAGATTGTCTGGCACCTTTATGGGCATGCTGGTCTCGTGTGTCGAATGGCGGGCGTGCCCGTCGGGACCCGCCTTATAGCGCAGTAGGCAAGCCAAACACCAGCGAATCGACATACCGGCGTTTCGGCCAGGCAGTCCAGATACACAGGAAAAAGATCAGCGCCGCACGCGGCCGACCATCTGGAACATGCCTTCGGCGAGGCGCTGACCTGCGCTAACCGCACTGCGGAGCGGCCCGGTGGCTTTGGGAATTTGCGCAACATCACGAAGACGGCGGTCGAGGAACCCTTCGACAACAGCCGGGTCGCCGCTTGTGTCAGCAATCCAGGCCAGAAGCGTGGCGCTGTAGACGGCGGCAAGCGTTGCCCGCTTTGTATAAAAGGAGATATCCGTGTCGGTCTGGCCGGCGGCGCGCCAGATGGCGTCAACCGTGCCGTAGAGCGCCCGCGCCGATGCCAGAGCATTGCTCGGCACCGCAAGGATCGAAAGGCCGCGTCGGACGGCTTCCTTGTGTTGCGCAGCCTGATCCAGACGGATCAGAATCATCTGTCGAACCATCAGGTGAATGCGGTCGGGACGGTCGGGCATGGTTTCGAATGCTGCCACCATGGCCGCGTCCGCCATGGCCGAATGCATGACGATGGCGTCCAGAGCACCGGCAGGGAAAAGCCTCGCAACATCATCTGCCGTGTATCCGGCATCCGACGCCCCGGCATCCAGTGCGGCCTGGCCCCATCCGTCGAACGGCACATGCACGAGCGCCGCCTCGATAATCGAAGCCGCATCGCTGTCTATTCCATTATAACTGGCACCATGAAGGCTGTCTTTGCTGGTCATTGTTCTCTCCGCCAAGTGACCAAAAGCTCGTTCTTACTCCACAACTTCACAATATAACGTTCACAGTGATTTTCCAGTTGCAAACTGACGCAGCCACGGCACCGTGCCTTCGCCTGTTGCGCAGAAACAGCGCAGGCGGCAATCAAAAGCCAATCCGGCGGCAATCCGGCTGATCTGCGGCTTCAGGCTTTACAACACACCCCCCACCATGATATCCCCTGAGCCCTGTTGCGGGAGCAATGGCGAACTCGCCGGCGCAAACGCCCTGCCGAATATCGAAACCACCGGAAATCCGGGATTTCAACCAGCAGGCAAAGCTAACCAGACCGAAAGGTGTGATGGACCATGTACGTAACTGTACGTGAAAACAATGTTGACCAGGCGCTCCGCGTCCTGAAGAAGAAGCTGCAGCGCGAAGGTGTGTTCCGCGAGATGAAGAATCGCCGGGCCTATGAAAAGCCGTCCGAGCGTCGCGCCCGCGAAGCTGCCGAATCAACCCGCCGTGTGCGCAAACTGATGCGCAAGCGGATGGAGCGTGAAGGCTACTAGAGCCTGAGTCGTCAAAACGCGATTGAAAGCCGCCCTGGCATGCCACGGCGGCTTTTGTTGTTTGTGGAATCTGTCCGCCGGAAGACCACCACCTGAAATGATGGCAAAGTTTAATCCAGCCTATGGTGACAAAACCGCACCTGCAGAGCCCGGCGAAGGACAAGCCTCATGGATGAACTCAACTGGCCGTTGATGCTCGGCGCCGGGATCATCGCCTCGGCCAGCCCCGGTCCAGCAACACTTGGCATCGCCGGCACCTCCATGCGCCATGGGCGGCACGCCGGACTGTCACTGTCAGCCGGCATCATGGCTGGGTCCTACATATGGTCGGCCACTGCCGCATTCGGTGTCGGCGCAATCCTGCTGGCACATGTCTGGGTGCTTGAGACTGTACGCTATTGCGGCGGCGCCTATCTGATCTGGCTTGCATTCAGGTCCCTGCGGTCCGCCATGGTTCCCGGCGCCGGCAGGATGACTGACATGCCCGCACCACACGGCCATTTCATGGCCGGCCTTGCGCTGCACATCACAAATCCAAAGCCGATCCTGTTTTTCGGCACGCTGTTCTCCATTGGCGTGCCGGCCGGCACCAGCGCCGGCGAGCTGGCGCTGGTGGTCATCATCATCGGACTGAACAACGCGGCAGTCTTCTTCTCCTATGCCTTCCTGTTCTCCAACGCAGCCATGGCCAGAGCCTATGCGCGGGCAAGACGCTGGTTCGAGGGTGTGTTTGCAACCCTTTTCGGATTTGCTGGCGTGCAAATTCTGACCATGAAGCTGACGCAGTGACCGAATCCGCCCAGCTCAAAATCGCAAAAGGTTGTTTGTCAAAAATCGCATGTGACATCCGGCTGCCATTTCAATTATAGCGGTTCGCGCAAAAATCCCTTCCCGACTCACTGACTTGTGCAGCCGAGGCGGGGCGTTCACAGTAGCGCACAGGTAATGAGGGCGAGTGCGTCCGTTGAACAGAAAAATAACACAAGGGTTGGGACATGAAGGTTGGATGCCCATTAGAGACGGCTAAAGGTGAAAAGCGCGTCGCGATGACGCCCGACAGCGTCGGCCAGATCCAGAAACTCGGCTATGAATGTGTTGTCCAGTCCGGGGCAGGCGCTGCCGCCGGGTTTGACGACGCTGCCTATGAAGAGGCTGGCGCCAGCGTGGTGAAGACCGCGGCCACCCTGTGGAAGCAGTCCGACATCGTCGTCAAGGTGCGCGGCGCTTTGGCGAGCGAGCAAAAACAGCTTCGTGCCGACCAGACTGTGATCAGCATGTTCTGGCCGGGGCAGAACCCCGACCTGCTCGAGACCTTCAAATCCGCAGGCAGCAACGCCATCGCCATGGATATGGTGCCGCGCATCAGCCGCGCCCAGAAAATGGACGTGCTGTCATCGATGGCGAACATCGCCGGCTATCGCGCCGTGATCGAGTCCGGCAACCAGTTCGGCCGGTTCTTTACCGGCCAGATCACCGCTGCCGGCAAAGTGCCGCCGGCAAAGGTTCTGGTGATCGGCGCCGGTGTCGCCGGCCTTGCCGCTATCGGCACCGCCACATCGCTTGGCGCGATTGTCCGCGCCTTTGATGTTCGCCCCGAGGTTGCCGAGCAGATCGAATCGATGGGCGCCGAGTTCCTGATGCTGGAATTCGAGGAAGACGGATCTGGAGAGGGCGGCTATGCGAAACCCGCCTCGCCGGAATTCATCGAAAAGGAAATGGCGCTGTTTCGCGAACAGGCGCCGGAGATCGACATTGTCATTACCACGGCGCTGATCCCCGGTCGGCCGGCACCCAAACTGTGGCCAGCCGAAATGGTCGCGCTGATGAAGCCGGGGTCGGTTGTCGTCGACCTCGCTGCGGAACAGGGCGGCAACTGCGACCTGACCGTCGCCGACCAGATCATCACCTCTGACAATGGTGTGAAGGTTGTCGGTTACACTGATTTCCCAAGCCGCATGGCAGCACAGAGCTCGACACTCTACGCCACAAACATTCGCCATATGCTGGACGACCTGACACCTGAGAAGGACGGCCAGATCACGATCAACATGGAAGACGACGTCATCCGCGGTGCCACCGTGGTGCACAATGGCGAGGTCACATTCCCGCCGCCAGCCCCGAAGGTCCAGGCCATCGGCAAGGCGGATGCGCCGCCGAAGCCGGTCGAGTTGACGCCCGAGGAAAAGGCGGCGCTCGAGATGGAAGAGCGCCGCAAGGCAGGACAGCGCCAGTTTGGCATGCTTGCCGGCGGCGGATTGTTCATGCTGCTTGTCGGCGCCTATGCCCCGGCCAGTTTCATGCAGCATTTCATCGTTTTCGCGCTGGCCTGTTTCGTCGGCTTTCAGGTCATCTGGAATGTCAGCCATGCGTTGCACACACCACTGATGGCCGTCACCAACGCAATTTCCGGAATCATCATCCTCGGCGCCTTGCTGCAGGTCGGTTCCGACAACCAGATAGTCATGATCCTCGCCGGGATCTCGGTGCTGATCGCCACGATCAACATCGTCGGCGGCTTTATGGTGACACGCCGCATGCTGGCGATGTTCCAGAAAAGCTGACGGGCATTTGAACAGGGAAAGTTGAAATACGATGAGCGCTAATATCGTCACAGCCATCTATATCGCGGCCAGCGTGCTGTTCATCCTGTCACTAGGCGGGTTGTCCAATCAGGAACGCGCCAAGCGCGCCGTCTGGTACGGGATCGTCGGCATGGCCCTTGCGGTCGGTGCCACCATTTTTGGACCACAGGTCGAGATCACGCTCGAACTGATGCTGATGATCGCGGTCGGTTCGGTGATCGGCCTTGTGGTTGCGCGGCGGGTCGAAATGACCGGCATGCCGCAACTTGTCGCCGCGCTGCATACGTTCGTTGGCGCCGCTGCCGTCTTTATCGGCATCAACTCGCATATTGCACCGCCAGCGGGTCTGGCAGGCGCCGAGCTGATCATCCATGAGGTCGAGATCTTCCTTGGCGTCTTTATCGGCGCGGTGACCACCACCGGATCGATCATCGCCTTCGGCAAGCTGTCGGGCATGCTCGACGGCAAGCCGCTGACGCTGCCCGGGCGCAACATCCTGAACCTGATTGCGGTGCTTGGCTGCGTCTGGCTTGGCGGCATGTATCTGAACCAGCCTACCGACTGGACCATCTATCTGATGACCGCCATCGCGCTGATCTTCGGCGCGCATCTGGTGATGGCCATCGGCGGCGCCGACATGCCGGTCGTCGTCTCGATGCTGAATTCCTATTCGGGCTGGGCGGCTGCGGCCACCGGCTTCCTGCTCGGCAACGACCTGCTGATCGTCACCGGCGCCCTCGTTGGCGCGTCAGGCGCGATTCTGTCCTATATCATGTGCCGCGCGATGAACCGGAACTTCCTGTCGGTAATCCTCGGCGGCTGGGGCACAGCCGTCAGCAGCGCGCAGGAGGTCGAGGGCGAGATGGTCGCAACCGATGTCGCAAGCGTCGCCGCCGACATGCAGGATGCGCAGGACATCATCATTGTGCCGGGATACGGCATGGCAGTGGCCCAGGCTCAGGGCGCGGTCTCCGAGATCACCCGCCGTCTGCGGGCACAGGGCAAGTCCGTGCGCTTTGCCATCCATCCGGTGGCAGGCCGCCTTCCCGGCCATATGAACGTCCTTCTTGCCGAAGCAAAGGTTCCCTATGACATCGTCCTCGAGATGGACGAGATCAATCCGGACTTCCCCGAGGCCGACATGGTCATCATCCTTGGTGCCAACGACATCGTGAACCCGGCCGCACAGGACGATCCGGGTAGCCCGATTGCCGGTATGCCGGTTCTGGAAGTCTGGAAGGCCCGCCAGGTGATCATTTCCAAGCGTGGACAGGGTCGCGGCTATTCGGGAATCGAGAACCCGCTGTTCTTCAAAGAGAACTCGCGGATGCTTTATGGTGATGCGAAAGCGTCTCTCGACCAGATCCTGACCAGCCTGGGCTAGTCGACCTTCTGCACGAGCTCGGCCGGTATGCCGGCCTTCTCGGCAGCCTCTTTCTGGCGTGCCGCCAGCTTGTTGCGGTCGAAATCGTCGATCAGGTCATGGAACAGGTTGTGCCAGTTGACCTCGGCGCCGAGATGCATGAACACCGATCCAAGCCCGACGGCGGCACGGTCCATCAACACGAACTCGCGTGGCGGGCGAATGCCGCCGATACGCTTCAGCTCGCCATGCACCTTGCCGGCAAGCTCGCGCCCGGCTGAACCGTTGCGGAGCGCCTGAATAGGGCGCACCCGATCTTCCAGCAGCGGGGCGTAGATAAATTCGGCCCACATGTTCAGGACCTCGATCGCCTCGCGGTCGAGCCCGTGAAATCCCCAGCTTTCATAAGCGTGAACGGCCAGATCCTCGTCATTGTCACGAAGCGCGCGATACAAATCGATCACCCCGCCGACAAAAGCCGGACGGAACAGGCGGATCGACCCGAAATCCATCAGGTTCACACGGTTTTCCGAATCCAGCGAATAATTGCCAAGATGCGGGTCGCCATGGATCACACCGTAGAAATAGAACGGAACATACCAGACCCGGAACATGTTCTCGGCGATCTGGTTGCGGACTTCCTGTGACGGTTTGGTCTCGAGGAACGGCATGATCCGCGTCCCGTCGAGCCAGCTCATGGTCAGCAGCCGGCCGGTCGACAGCTCCGGCAGATAATCGGGAAGCCGCACCGCAGGCTCGTCGGCCAGCATGATGCGGTACATCTCCATATTCGCCGCCTCGCGCTGGTAATCCAGCTCCTCGCGAAGACGTTCTGACAGCTCGTTATAGATATCACCCGTCGAAATGGCCGAATCATAGCGCTCGTAAAGCTGCATCACGAGACGCAACTGGTTCAGATCGGCATCAATGGCCGAGGCCATATCGGGATATTGCAGCTTCATCGCCAACTGCCGCCCATCGAGACCGACAGCCTTGTGAACCTGCCCAAGCGAGGCCGCCGAAACCGCCTCGCGCGAAAAACTCTCGATCTTGCTCTGCCAGTCGGGGCCAAGTTCTGCAACCATGCGGCGGCGCGTGAACAGCCATCCCATGGCCGGCGCATCCGCCTGAAGGCTGGCCAGCTCGTCGGCATATTCCGGCGGCAGGGCGTCGGGGATGGTGGACAGGATCTGCGCCACCTTCATGATCGGGCCCTTCAGCCCGCCAAGTGCGTCGCGAAGATCGGCGGCATGTTTGGACCGGTCGATCTCGAGCCCGAGATACCGCTCGCCGGCCATGCGCGCGGCAAGCCCGGTCATCGTCGTCGTCACCCGCGCATAGCGGCGGATGCGGCCACCGACGCGGCCATTGTCGTTCGATGCCATCAGGAAAGGCCCTCCAGCTCGTCGATCATGCCCGAGATCATATCGAGACCCATCGACCAGAAGGCCGGGTCCCGCGGATTGAGGCCGAAACGCTGCAACGCCACGTCGTAACGTTCGGTGCCGCCGGCACACAGAAGCTCACGATAGCTTGCGACAAATCCATCCGTGCTTCCCGCATCCCTCGCTCCGGCATAGCTCTGCCACAGCGCGTTCACCAGACAATCGCCGAATGCATAGGCATAGACATAGAACGGCGTATGCACGAAATGCGGCACATATCCCCAGATCGGGCGGTAATCGTCGCCTGTTTTCACTGCCGGACCCAGTGCCGCACGCTGCGTATCCATCCAGATGTCAGAGATTTCCTCGGCCGTCAGCTCGGCGGTGCGGCGGCTCTCATGGAGGCGTGTCTCAAAATTATGGAACGCCACCTGTCGCACGACGGTGTTCAGCATATCCTCGACCTTGCCTGCGAGAAGCCGGCGGCGCACGCCGGCATCATCGGTACTGTCGACCAGCTTGCGGAAGGTCAGCATCTCGGCAAAGACCGAGGCTGTCTCAGCCAGCGTCAGCGGCGTGTCCGACATCAGATAACCCTGGTCGGCGGCAAGGCACTGGTGGATGCCATGCCCCATCTCGTGCGCCAGCGTCATCACATCGCGCGACTTGCCGGAGAAATTCATCAGGATATAGGGATGGGCAGATGGTGTGACCGGATGCGAAAAGGCACCCGAGCTTTTTCCGGCGCGCGGCGCCGCATCAATCCAGTTACGGGCAAAAAACGGCTCGGCAAGCTCGGCCATCTTCGGGTCGAACCCGGCAAAGCTGTCAAGCACAAGACGTTCGGCCTCCTCCCAGGTAAAGGACCGGTCATCATCATCGGGAAGCGGTGCGTTGCGGTCCCACCAGTCAATGGTCTCGCCGCCCATCCAGCCCGCCTTCAGCCGGTAATAGCGATGCGCCAGATCGACATTGCGGGAATCGACGGCGCTGACCAGCGCATCGACCGTTTCGTCATCGACGTCATTATCGAGATTGCGCGAGGCAACCGGCCGCGCAAAGCCACGCCAGCGGTCCTCGACCTCCTTGTCCTTGGCGATGGTGTTCAGCACCAGCGACAACAGCCGCTGGTTCGCACCCATGACCGACGATAGCGAGGCACCCGCCTCGCGGCGTTCCTCGGCATCCGCGCTGGACAGTGAATTCAGGATTTCCGCCTCGGTGACATCAGTTCCACGGAACGGGAATCGCAGCGACGCCGCAGTCTCGTCGAACAGCCTGACCCAGGCGCCGCGCCCGCTTGGCGCGCGTTCGGCAAGCATGCGTTCCATGTCGGGGGCAAGCATATGCGGTGCCCAGGCGCGTACACGGCGAAGCCATGGCGCCCAATGCGACAATGCCGGCACCTCGAGAAGCGCATCCATTTTAATCTGCGGCAGGCGCGCCAGCTCAAGCTCGATGAACAGCAGGTCCGCGCCGATCTCGGCTCCAGCCTCGCGAATCGACTGGTGATGCCTTGCGATGTCAGGATCTGTGGTATTGGCAGCGAATTCCAGCTGCGCGTGGCTTGCCGCTTTACCGAGGATTTCGGTGATGCGCTCATATTCGGTGATGACGGCGGCCAGCTCGGCACCCTCGGCCGTCTCGAGTTTGCCACGCCAGGTTGCGGCTAGCCCGTTTGCCGACTCCCGACAGGCTTCAATATCCGCCTTGATCGAGGCATCGCCGATGTCGGCGTAAAGATCTGTCAGGTCCCAGGTGGGGCAGCTGTCAGGCATGGCTTTCTCCGCATGTTTCGCAGCTGTCGTGCGCCTTCGCCCGCTGCATTCCCGATATGGGGTCAGGGCCGGGTCGCCGCAAGCGGCAAAATCGAATCCGGAGCCTGGGACCGGATGCCGCGCCTAATGCCCATTCACGCCTTATGCCCATTCACGCCTAATGCCCATTCACGACGTTGTGAGGTCTTTGACCTTGCACATCGTCGTGACAATACATATCATCACGACGCTCGATACAGTGTGGGGGAGAGCGTTGCGGCAAAAACACGTCGCAACCACCGAAGGAGCAACCGCCCGGGAAACTCTCAGGTACCCGTACTCTACATTGTGAGCACTCTGGAAAGCGGCACGGCTGTGCCCACCGACGGGGAAAGCCGCCTGAAACGGCATCCGGCAAGGATGTAAGGCGGGAAATCTCTCAGGTTCGACGACAGAGAGGGCGCATTCGGACAATCCGGTTTGGACAATCCGAATGCCCTTTTGACGCGTTTGAACAGGAGACACCCCGTGGAGACCAACTCCCCTCTTCACGAAACGGCACTGGCGGATTTCCACGTCGCGCATGGCGCGCGCATGGTGCCTTTTGCCGGCTGGAACATGCCGGTCCAGTATGCCGACGGGATCAAGGCCGAACATCTGGCCACCCGCAACGCCGCCGGGCTGTTCGACGTGTCGCACATGGCTCAGGTCTGGCTGTCGGGTGACAATGCCGATGCCATGCTCGAGGCACTGACACCGACTGACGTCGCCGGCATTGCCGAGGGGCGGGTGCGCTATTCCATGTTCCTGAACGAGACCGGCGGTGTGCTCGACGATCTGATGATCGCGCGGCTCGACGGCATGCTTCAGCTGGTGGTGAATGCCGGCCGCGCCGACCACGACATTGCCCATCTCGAGGCGAATCTGGCCAGCGGCGTCGATATGACGGTGCGCCGTGAGCGTGCTCTTCTCGCTGTTCAGGGACCCGCCGCACCGGACGTACTGACCCGGCTCGGAGTCGATCTCGACGGTTTCTTCTTCATGCAGGTAGGCCATTTCGACATTGCCGGCATCCCCTGCATCATCACCCGGTCCGGCTATACGGGCGAGGACGGCTTCGAGATTTCCATGCCTGCCGAAGCAGCACAGGCGCTTGCCGAACGGCTTGTCGCCGATGATGACGTCAGCCTTGTCGGGCTCGGCGCCCGCGACACGTTGCGTCTTGAGGCCGGGCTTCCGCTCTGGGGACATGAGCTCGACGAGACGATCAATCCGGTAGCTGCCGGACTGCGTTTCGCCCTGTCGAAGCGGCGCCGTGAAGCGGCGGATTTCCCGGGAGCCGGACCGATCCTGCAGGATTTCACCAATGGTGCACCACGCGTGCTGACAGGCTTGCTGCCACGCGGTGGAAGGCCGGTGCGCGATGGCGCCGAGCTGGCACTGGATGGCAATATTGTGGGCCAAGTCACATCGGGCGGGTTTGCACCAAGCCTTGATGCGCCGGCCGCGCTCGGCTTCGTCGACGCCGCACTTGCCACCCCCGGCACTGAAATCATGGCCGTGGTGCGCGGCCGCGAGACCCCGGTTGTCACCACGGCGCTGCCGCTGGTGCCGCACCGTTATATCCGTGGATGACAGCTTAGAAGGAGAGCAAAGATGCTGCGTTACACCGAAGACCATGAATGGATCAATCTGGATGGCGATACCGGCAGTGTCGGCATCTCGCCACACGCCATCGAACAGCTTGGCGACATCGTGTTTGTCGAACTGCCCGAAGCTGGAGGCTCGGTCTCGAAGGGCGACTCAGTCGCCGTGTTCGAATCGGTGAAGGCAGCATCCGACATTTACAGCCCGGCAAGCGGCGAGATCACCGAGGTGAACGAGGCCCTTCTCGACGATTTGTCATCGATCACCCCTGAGCGGGCGCATGATTGCTGGCTGTTCAAGATCAAGGTCGACAATGCCGGCGAGCTCGACGAGATGATGGATGAGGATGCCTACAAGGCGATGATCGCCTGACCAGCCGGCGAACGGGACGGCTGACGTCCCGGGCGGCCCCCGCCGCCAGCCCGAAAGACAGACCGGGAAACCGGACGGAACGCGTGACAAGGCCGGGTGCCACCGGCGCGGATAAAAGCAAAGGAGACGTAACATGTCACCACTGGAAGCAGGATTTGGAGAGACCGGCGCGACCGCCGGTTCGACACCGCAGGCAGCTTTTTCGACCCGACATATCGGGCTGAACCAGCATGATGTGACAACCATGCTGTCGACACTCGGGATCAAGTCTGTTCCCGAGCTTCTCGACGAGGTTATTCCTGCCAATATCCGCCGCAGTGACCAGATGAAGATCGGCGCACCGCTGTCCGAGGCCGAGGTGCTGGACGAAATGCGCGCCATCGCCGGACGGAACCAGATCGTCACCTCGATGATCGGCATGGGTTATTACGACTGCCACACCCCGCCGGTGATCCTGCGCAACGTGTTGGAGAACCCAGCCTGGTACACGGCCTATACGCCCTACCAGCCGGAAATCTCGCAAGGCCGGCTCGAAGCCATTCTGAATTTCCAGACAATGGTGCTGGAGCTGACCGGCATGGATATCGCGAACGGCTCGCTGCTCGACGAGGCGACAGCCGCCGCCGAGGGCATGGCGATGGCGTTTCGCGCGAACCGGGCCAAGGCCAGCACCTTCCGGGTCGATCCCGATACGCATCCGCAGACCATTGCTGTACTGCGCACGCGGGCCGAGCCGATCGGCATCGAGATTGATATCCGCCCGACAACCGAGCCCTATGGCGAGGGATGTTTCGGCGCATTGATCAGCTATCCAGCCAGTGGCGGCGAAGTGCGCGACATCAAGCCGGAGATCGAAGCCGTAAAGGCTGCTGGCGGCCTTGCCATCGTGGCAAGCGACCTGCTGGCACTGACAACGATCGAATCCCCGGGCGCACTGGGGGCCGACATGGTTCTCGGCTCGGCGCAGAGATTTGGCGTGCCCTTCGGCTATGGCGGGCCGCATGCCGCCTTCTTTGCCTGCCGCACGGCGCATCAACGCGCGATCCCGGGACGGCTTGTCGGCGTCAGCCAGGACAGCGGCGGGCGTATGGCATATCGTCTTGCCCTGCAGACACGCGAGCAGCATATCCGCCGCGAAAAGGCTACCTCGAACATCTGCACCGCACAGGTCCTGCTTGCGGTGATGGCCGGATTTTACGGCTTGTGGCACGGCCCTGAAGGGCTGACCCGGATCGCCGGTCATGCCCATGGCATGGCTTGCCGCTTTGCCGCGGCGATGCGTGCCGCCGGCCGCACAGTGCGGCATGACAGCTTCTTCGACACCGTCACCATCGAGGCGGCGGACGACCGTGATGCACTCGTCGCGGCAGCGCTGGAAGCCGGGATCAATCTTCGCCCACTGGAGGGTGCGATCGCGGCGAGCTTTGATGAGACCAGCACCGAGGCGGTGCTGGAATCGCTGCTGGGCGCGCTTGGTGCCGGCAGCCCAGAACAGGCAGCCTCTTCTATTCCGGCATCGCTGTCCCGCAAGGGCGGGTTCATGCACCAGCCGGTGTTCCACCGCTACCGGACCGAGACCGAGATGCTGCGTTACATGCGCAGTCTCGCCGACCGCGACCTGGCGCTCGACCGCTGCATGATCCCGCTTGGATCCTGCACCATGAAGCTGAACGCCACCGCCGAGATGATCCCGGTGACCTGGCCGGAATTCGCGCGGATTCACCCCTATGCCCCGGTCGATCAGGCAAAAGGCTATGCCGAGATGATCACCCGTCTCGAGGAGATGCTCGCCGACTGTACCGGCTATGCGGCCGTATCGCTGCAGCCGAACGCCGGATCGCAGGGCGAGTTTGCCGGCCTGATGGCGATTGCCCGCTATCACCAGTCGCGTGGCGAGGACCACCGCAATGTGTGCCTGATCCCGCAATCGGCACATGGCACCAACCCGGCATCGGCCGCAATGGCAGGCATGAAGGTCGTGGTCGTGAAATGCGATGATGACGGCAATGTCGATATGGTCGACCTGAAGGATAAGACCGAGACGCACCGCGATGCGCTGTCGGCGATTATGGTGACCTATCCCTCGACCCATGGCGTGTTCGAGGAATCGATCGCCGAGCTTTGTGACATCGTTCACGAGGCGGGCGGCCAAGTATATGTCGACGGAGCCAACCTCAACGCCCTGGTCGGGCATTGCGCGCCACCGCAGTTCGGCGCCGATGTCAGCCACCTGAACCTTCACAAGACCTTCTGCATCCCGCATGGCGGTGGCGGCCCGGGCGTCGGCCCGATCGGTGTCGCCGCACATCTGGCACCCTTCCTTCCGGGCTCGCCACTCGATGGTGAGGGCGCGGTCAGCGCCGCACCTTTCGGCTCGGCAGGCATTCTTCCGATCACCTATGCCTATATCAGGATGATGGGAACAGTCGGCCTGATGGACGCCACTTCAGTGGCGATCCTGTCCGCCAACTACATGGCGGCGCGACTGAAGTCGCACTATCCGGTGCTATACACCGGTGCCAGGGGACGGGTGGCGCATGAATGCATCATCGACATTCGCGGCATTCAGGATCGCAGCGGCATTTCCAATGAGGATATTGCCAAGCGACTGATCGATTTTGGCTTCCACGCACCAACCATGTCTTTCCCGGTGGCCGGAACACTGATGATCGAACCGACGGAATCAGAATCGATTGCCGAGGTCGACAGGTTCTGTGATGCGATGCTTGCCATCGCCGCTGAGGTCGAGAAAGTCGAGAACGGCACCTGGCCGGCGGATGACAACCCGCTGGTGAACGCGCCGCATACCGCGGCCGACCTGATGCAGGATGACTGGACGCACCCCTACAGCCGCGAACAGGCAGCCAACCCCGATGGCAACAGCCAGGCCAACAAGTACTGGCCACCGGTCAGCCGCGTCGACAACGCCTTTGGCGACCGCAACCTGATCTGCAGTTGCCCCAGCATCGATGAATGGGAGGCTGCCGCGGAATAGCGCCGGCCTCTCATCGCACAAATCACAATCGAGGGTGTGCCAATATGGTAAGCCCTCTTTTTTCAGCGGATATTTACGCCCAGACAGCTTGGCGATATTATCTGGCTCCCACACACCAAGGCCTTTACTGACATGCGTGATCTTCAAAGCCCCGGCCGTTCGCCGGTTTCCGCTCCGAATGGAATGGCGAGCACTTCCCATCCCCTGTCGACCCAGGCAGCTGTCCGTATCCTTCAGGATGGCGGCAACGCCATGGACGCAGCGCTTGCTGCCTGCGCCGTACAGGCGGTTGTCGAGCCGCAATCGACCGGCATCGGCGGCGACTGCTTCTGCCTGTATTCGCCGGGGGGCGGCGACAGCATCACAGCCTTCAACGGATCGGGACGCGCGCCCAAGGCGCTGAATTCCGAATGGATGCTGGAACAGGGCATGACCAGCATCGAACGGCATTCACCGCATGCGGTAACCGTACCCGGCGCGGTAGATGCCTGGGTCCAGTTGAACCGTGACCATGGCAGCATGCCGCTAGACCGGATTCTGGCAGCCGCCGTCGGCTATGCGCGTGACGGCTATCCTATCACCCAGCGGGTTTCGG
>JAKMFG010000217.1 GCA_022425565.1 Alphaproteobacteria bacterium | reverse complement strand
GTTGTTCGCGCGCATCAGAAAGCGGTTGTATTCACCCTGCTCACTGGTCTTCGCCACAGCCTCGATAAGGGGCCAGATAGAAGGCGCCAGAAGCGTGAAGGTGATGGTGCGGCAGTACATCAGTCGCCTGCAACCTGCATTGACGAGACATAGGCGCCCATCCGTTCGTGGCCTAGCTCGAACACCTCCTTGTATTCTTCAGCGTCATAGGCCCGTGACCAGGCAATGTTCGAGAAATTGCCGGTGGAATAGACGATGTTCACCATTGCTTCGATGGAATCGTCATTCTCGGTGCTGAGAACGGACACAAAATTGAATTCGATGCCACTGGTGAAAACGAATTCATGGACTGTGATGCCAAAGGAATCGAAAAAGGGCTGCAGGATTTCAAGCCGATTCTGCGGCTTGTTCAGCATGGCAGCGGCAAAGTCTCCGCTCGTCTTGCCGTGGATCAGATACTTGGTCATGTCCGTCTCCTCTCTGCAGCACAGATATCATCGGGCACCGGCAGGTACCTTGCAGTATGTATCAACAAGTCCTGGTAGGCGCTTTGGGTGGTCTGGCTAGTTGGCTGACACCTCTGCCTTGATGGCCTCGGCCTCATAATTGAAGATGTAAACCCCGGCGAAGGTGTCTTCCTTGTAGATCATGGTTTCCTTCAGGTCCCGGAACACTTCGGCGGCGCGGCCTTCAAAGATTTTTAGATCGTCGCTGTTCTCGAACTTGGTCTGGATTGAAAGGCTGCCACATTTACCAATCGAAATGTTCAGCGAGCGCATGTTGTTGCTGACGATCAGCTTACCGAAGGCATCTGAGATAAAGGATGCGGCGACCTTGGCTTCCGCAACCCCGTTGAACTTGAAATTAAAAATTTTTGCAAACATGATCAGTCAATCTCCGCAAACAGCTCGTCAAGCAAGGCGTCAGCCTCGTTGCCATCCATCTTGATCCGCTTCATGGCCTTTTGCTGCAGGTTCATGTCGAACTGTAGCTTGCGGCCAGCCTCGGTCATTTGAACTTGGCCGGCATCATCAACTTCGGCAAGACCAACCTTGATGATCCCTTCGGCATCCTTGATCGAGACGCCAAGCTCAGAGCAAAGCGAGATATAAACCTTGAAGTCATCAAGCCCGAAAGTGTTTTCAACCTTCTGGAAATGCGACAGTGCCTCTAGCATGCGCTGTGAAGTCAGCTCTTTCTGCTGAATCTGCAGATCCAGCATATGGGCAATACTGCTGCTGATCTTTTTGATTTGGATTATTTGCTCATCATTCAAACCTTTTGGGCCACTAGGGTTCAACATGCATAATGTGCCAAGGGCAAAATTCTCGCTGTTGATCACTGGGAATCCGGCATAACCTGGTCCCTGCTCCATATCTTTCAGCACAGGGTGATCTTTCCAGGTGGGGTCCTTTTTCATGTCCGCCATTAGCAGAGGTTCGGTGTCTAGCAGCACATAGGCGCAGACGTTGAATTCACTACGCTCAGACTTGGTGCCTGGGACAAAGTCGTCACTGCCAGCTTCAGCAATCGAGCATTTCATTTCACCATCATAAAGGCTGAAGGTGGCTGTTTCAAAACCAGTGATGTCCCTTGCTAGATCGCAATAGATCTGGAACAGGTCGGGGTTCGGCGCGTCGATCAGCCCGGTCTTCACAACCGTCTGTGCGCGCAGGTCCTCATTAGCGGGACGGGGGGCAAGGCCCATATTCATGATGTACCTCCAATATGTTAACCGTCGTAACTGAATACGACCAAAAGGCTTGTCGAGGTATGCGGTGCCGGTATATCTGCAGTTCGGCACCCTTCAATCTTGAAGTGCATGGTAGATCAATGTCAATTGTGATTCGAGACTTTGGGTAGCTGCGCGGCACAGATGGCCGTGGAATGCGGGAGGAAAATCGGTGACAATTTCAGACGCTGAACAGTTGCCTGCCCTGGCCGATCTGGCTGGATCGGCTCTTACGCTCTGGAACCTGCCAGAGGGCGCGCAGCTGCGGCTGATCAATTTGTCTGAGAACGCCACCTATCTTGTTGAGGCGCCTGGCGGATATCGTTCGGTTCTGCGGCTTCACCGCGAAGGCTATCATTCACGCCGCGCCATCGAGTGCGAGCTTGCCTGGATGACGGCGCTGGACAGCAACGGCGGCGTGACAACGCCGCGTGCGATTGCCGGACGTGATGGCAAGCTTATCCAGAGCCATGGAACTTCCGTTCTGTCACCACGCCATCTGGTCATGTTCGAGTGGCTGGAAGGCGCTGAGCCTGATCCCGATGATGATCTGGTGGAACCGTTTCGCCAGCTCGGCGGGATTGCCGCGCGCACCCATCTTCATGTTACCAGCTGGCAGATTCCCGATGGCTTTGAACGGCTTGTCTGGGATGACGCGTCTGTCTTCGGGCCGTCGCCGAATTGGGGAGACTGGCGCGATGGCCCTGGGGTCGATTCCGGAGTGCGCAAGATTCTGGAGGCGGCCGAGACGCTTGTCCGTGACAGGCTTGTGGCCTACGGGCGCGGAATGGCCAGATACGGCCTCATCCACGCCGACATGCGCCTCGCCAACCTTCTGATCGACGGTGGCGATACAAGGCTGATCGATTTCGATGACTGTGGTTTTGGCTGGTTCATGTATGATTTTGCTGCCGGGATCAGTTTCATGGAAGAGCATCCGCAGGTGCCGGCGCTGCGCGAGGCATGGCTTGACGGGTATCGCGCTGTGAGGCCGCTCGACCGGGAGGACGAGATGGAAATAGACAGTTTCATCATGCTTCGCCGCATGGCGCTTCTCGCCTGGACAGGGTCGCATTCCGGTACCGATCTTGCGCGCTCGCAGGCACCGCATTTCGCCGCGGGAACCGCACGGCTTGCCGAGGCCTATCTGGCACGGTTCGCCTGATGGCGGGTGCCGGGCTGACATCTGACGAGATTCGCGGGCATCTTGCGATGCTCGGTTTTTCCGCGCTGGTGGCTGGATCTTTCAGCCTTGGTGCCATCGTCGCCAATGACATCGCTCCTCAGGCGATCACGGCGGCGCGCTTTGTTTTCGCCACCATCGTCATGGGCATGGTCGCTGCGCTGCAGCGCGACCTGAGGCCTGAATATCTGAGCCAGCCATGGCGCTATTTCGTTCTTGGCGGACTGTTCACATTCTATTTTGTGCTGATGTTCGAGGGGCTGAAGACGGCAAACCCGGTGTCGGCTGCTGCTGTCTTCACGCTGATGCCGCTGATGTCGGCGGTGTTTGGCTGGTGGCTGCTTCGTCAGGTCACGACCAGACGTATGGCGCTGGCGCTCGGCATTGCCGCCTGCGGCGCGCTCTGGGTGATTTTTCGCGGCGACTTCGCAGCAATGATGGCCTTCGATATCGGACGCGGCGAGATGATCTATTTCTTTGGCTGCATCGCCCATGCGCTCTATACGCCGATGGTGCGCAAGCTGAACAAGGGCGAGGGGGCGGCTGTCTTCACCTTCGGCATGCTGATTGCCGGCTCGCTCATTCTCGTCGTTGTCGGTTTCGACGACATCCGTGCCACCGACTGGCTGGCCCTTCCCGCCATGGTGTGGATCACCATTGGCTATCTGACCCTGTTCTCGACGGCGTCATCCTTCTTCCTGCTGCAATATGCGACGCTGCGCCTGCCAAGTGCCAAGGTGATGGCCTATTCCTATCTGACACCGGCCTGGGTGATGCTGTGGGAAATCGGCTTCGGGAGCCTGCTGCCGCCTGCGCCAGTGCTGCTGGGCATTGGCGCGACGGTGATTGCGCTGCTGATGCTGCTTCGCAACGAAAGCTAGCCTGACAAAAGGCTTGTCGCATGCGCGGCAAGCCGTAATGCTGAAGCTGTTGATGTTATCCGAGGACCAGCTTGCATGACCGACAGCCCGCCAGACACCCGGCAGCGCCGAAGACGCCGCGCCCAGCCTGCTGCTGCATCAGGAGCGCTGCTCGATCCGGTCGGCGGCCGTTTGGCACTGCTGGGCGATGACGAGCTCGACCTGATCCATGGTGCCGCCCTTGCCATTCTCGCCGACACCGGTCTCGCCGATCCGACGCAGGAGGCGACGGATCTCGTTCTGGCCGCCGGCGGCAGCCTGTCGTCAGACGGCAGGCTGCTGTTTCCGCGGGCCCTCGTCGAGCGCGTGATCGACAGCCTGCCAGGCCGGATTACCCTGTGCGGCCGGCGGCCGGGAACCGATCTCGTTCTTGGCGGGGCAGCCGTGCATCTGGGTAGCGGGGGCGCTTCACCGCAGATTCTCGATCTCGATACCGGACGCTATCGTGATTCGGTTCTCGCCGACATTCACTATGCTGCCCGCATTGTCGAGCAGATGGATCATATCCACTTCTTCAGTCGTCCGATGGTGGCGCGGGACATCGAGGACCCGTTGGCAATGGAGTTGAACACGGCATGGGCCTGCCTTGCCGGCACGTCAAAACATGTGATGGTCAGCGCCTCGTCGGTGGAATCGGTCGATGCCATTGCTGCGCTGGTACACCGCATCGCTGGTTCGGAAGCCGATTTCCGTAACCGGCCCTTCCTGTCGCTCAATGTCAATCATGTGGTTCCACCGCTGCGCTTTGATCCTGATTCTGTAGATGTACTGATCCATGCGGCGCGGCGCGGCATCCCGGTTATGGTGAATACCTTTGGACAGCTTGGCGCCTCCAGCCCGGTGACGATTGCCGGCTGTGTGGCCCAGACCACGGCCGAGACGCTTGCCGGCATGGTGCTGGCCTGGCTGGCGGCACCAGATGCGCGCGCCATTTTTGGGCCACGGCCAATGGTGACCGATCTTCGCACAGGCGGGATGGCAGGCGGCGGCGGCGAGCAGGCAAAGCTGACAGCAGCCGCGATCCAGATGGCGCGCCGCTATGGCCTGCCCAGTTCGACTATCGCCGGGGCCAGTGATTCGAAATGGCCAGACGCGCAGGCCGGACACGAGAAGTGCCTGTCGGTGACACTGGCGTTGCAGGCCGGCGCCGATTTCGTGACACAGGCGGCCGGCACGCAAGCAAGCCTGATGGCGACGGCGCTCGAATCCTACGTCATCGACAATGACATGCTTGGCAGCATCCTGAGCGCGCATACCGCCATCGAAGTATCGGAGGCAACCCTCGATCCAGCAGCGATACACGCGGCGGCAACCGGCGCCGGGCATTTCCTTGGCGAGGCCGAGACGCTGGCACGGATGAACAGCGATTTCCTCTATCCGCAGATCGGCGACAGGCGCACTATCGGGGAATGGCAGGATGACGGCGCCGCCGACAGCTGGAAACGGGCCCATGTCCGGGTGCGCGAAATTCTGGCAGCGCCGCCGCCGGCCATCATTGATGCGGCGCTGGCAGCGCAGCTTGAAACAGAATTCGACCTTCGCCGCCTGTCCGGCGAAATGTTCGTGGCACAGGAGAGCCAAGATGTCTGACGACCAGTTTTTCATTCCCGTATCGGCGATGGAGATGCCACGTTTTGCCGGTATGCCGAGCTTCATGCGCCTGCCCCATCTGGAGATGGGCTCGCCGCGCATCGACGAGGTGGAGATGGGTTTGGTCGGCGTGCCATGGGATGCAGGCACCACCAACAGGCCGGGACC
>JAKMFG010000204.1 GCA_022425565.1 Alphaproteobacteria bacterium | reverse complement strand
GGCAACAGCAATGCAGCAAGTCAGGAGGACGGCTTTGTCCTTCAGGCTGATTCCGCGCGTTTCGACAGGCCACATGAGGCAAGCGATGCCGAAAAGGCGGCACATCTTGCACTTCTTGATAGGTTGCAGGATCCGGTCTGGAACCGCTGATCTGTCTCTGCCGTCAGGCTTGCGTGCCAGAATCTGCTGTGGAATCTGCAGCAGTATCTGCACCGTTTCCGGCCTGCTGGCGTTCCAGGTTGTTCTGGTAGACAGCAACGAAATCGATCGGCTGGATGCTGAGCGGCATGAAACCGCCATCGCGTGTCATGTCTGAAATGATGGCGCGGGCAAACGGGAACATCAGCCGCGGTGCCTCAATCATGATCAACGGGTTCAGATCACCCCGCTCGGTACCTGGCGCCGATACGATGGCGGCATAGGTCAGCTCTGCAAGAAACAGTGATTTGTCATCAGCTTTTGCACGGGCACTTAGTGACAACATGACTTCATACTGTTCGCCGTTCAGGCCGCGTGCACCGACATTGACTCCAATTTCGACATCGGGTTGTGACGGCGGGTCGATCAGAATGTCCGGCGCGTTTGGATTCTCGAAAGACAGGTCCTTGATATATTGTGCGTGAACGACGATCTGGCGCGGCGCGCGATCCTCTGCTGCTGCGCCCTGCTCTCCGTTATTTGGTGTCTCCGCCATGTGGGTCATCCTTCCCTGAAGATGGTGTCGCGTTGCCTTGGGCGCTGCCTTGGACAAAGTGCGTGTGTTTCAAATCCGCTGCGGCGATAGCATGCTCGCGTCCCTGCCGCAAGCGCCGCGCCACTAGTGGCGATCGAGCTTCTTGCCGTCGGGTTGACGTTCCTCGAAATCGCCCTCGATGACATCTTCTTCTTCTGGTTGGTTCGTGTTGCCACGCATCGGGTTATCGCCGGTCCAGCGAAAATCGGACCTGGCGGTCCCGAACGGCATGCCGCCACGCATCATGAGACCGCCGCGACGGGTCAGCCATTTCAGCAATGACGCCCCGATCAGGGTCCGGATGACGGGCAGAAACATGACAAGGCCGATCGCATCGGTCAGATATCCGGGGATCAACATCAGCACCGCACCCGCCATGATCGAAGTTCCGGCGGCCAGCGAGGCGACAGGCGCCTCGCCCCGCGCCAGCTGCGCCTGAAGCGAGGACATGATGGCTCTGCCCTGATTGCGAAGAAGCCATATCCCTACCATCGCGGTCACAAAAATACCGGCTATGGTCAGCAGAACGCCCAATTCGCCGCCGATGGCGATCAGTGCGGCGAGTTCCGCCCACACCCAGAGACAAAATCCGATGATGATGAGAAGAGGCACGTTGTTTTTGTTCCGTTTTCCGTTGCCAGACAGCCGAACCTTGGTTTTTTTCGGCCGTTTTCGGCAAAATGTCTGCCTGAATACAGAAAAAATACGCCTGACCAGCTTGCTGGATTATTTAGGCAACATATGTATCCTAGTGATCCGCATTGTAAGGGGCTTTGCGGCAAAGACCAAATCATCCCGCCGGGGGACCTAGTGCCTTATATCGATATCATCATTTTCGCCGTGATCGCCGTATTACTGGTGCTGCGCCTTCGTTCTGTTCTTGGGCAGCGGACCGGATATGACGAGCAGCCGCAACGCGACAACAGGAGCGACAAGGGAACGGCCGATGTCATTTCCATTGATTCAGGACGTCGTGCCGATGTTGTCGAGGGTCATGGCATTGATGCGCTCAGCAAGGCTGACCGCAGTTTCTCCGAGAAAACATTTCTGAATGGTGCGGCGGCAGCGTTTGAGATGATTCTCTCCGCCTATGCCGATGGTGACATTGCCAAGCTGAAGCGCCTGCTGGGCTACGAACTTCTGCAGAGCTTCACACAGTCGATCCAGCAACGCATCCGCGAAGGTGAATCTCTGAAAATCGTGCTGGACGAACTTCGTGACGTCCGGATCACTGACGCAAAGGTGTTCGACAATGTTGCGTCGGTGACCGTCGAGTATCAGAGCACCCAGACCCGCATCCTGGTGGACAGCGATGGTGAAGCCATCGAAGACGAGGATACCGGAACGCGGGATCTGATCGATATCTGGACATTCGAGCGTGACCTGACACTCGATGATCCCAACTGGAAACTTGCTGAGACGGAAGTTCCTGACGAGGAATAGGCCCGGCAGGCAATAAATCCGGCAAGATGAAGTGGCGGCAACGGTGATGACCTTCCCGCAGGACAATATGGATGATGATGACGAGGCTGTCTGGGAACGGCTCACCCGCGGCATCAAAGCCTATGAGCCTGAATTGCCGCCCATCCGTCCGGCAAAATCACCAAAGGCCAAGCCAAAGCAGGCGCGCCGGGCAACGGCGGTGCCATCTTCCCAGCCCGTCCCGGCTGGTAAACAGACATCCCAGCCTATTGACCTGCGCAGTGGCGAGAAAGCCGGTATCGACGGCGCGACGAGACGGCGGCTTGCACAAGGCCAGATCCCGATCGAGGGGCGTCTCGATCTGCACGGGCTGACGGCGGCGCAGGCAGAACGGCGGTTGGCGCGTTTTGTCGATCAGGCGGTGCGGACCGGCGTACGCTGTGTGCTGGTGATCACCGGCAAGGGAAGTGAGGGAAAGGGTGTGTTGCGGCGGTTGGTGCCGCTCTGGCTGAAGACCCAGCCCCTGTCCAGCCAGATTCTTGCGATATCGCAGGCGCGCCAGGCGGATGGCGGCGGCGGTGCCCTTTATGTGATGCTTCGCCGGAAACGGCAGACTGGATGACACCGTTTGGGCAACGCATGCGCGAGCTTCGTGCCGAACGAAGGCTGACACAGCAGCAGCAGGCTGAGCAACTTGGTGTATCAAAGGCATATATCTCAGCTCTTGAAATGGGCAAACGGGGCAAGCCCTCCGCCCCGTTTGTCGACCAGATCTGCGTCTGGCTCGGACTGATCTGGGATGATGCGGAGGAATTGAAGACACTCGCCGCCATGTCTCATCCAAAGCCGACGATCGACGCGTCGGGCACACATCCCGAGGCGGTCGCGCTGGCCAATCTTCTTGCCCAGAACATCGACAGTCTCGATGAAGATGCTTGCGAGCGCCTGATGATACATCTCCGCGAGGAGCTTTCCCGCAAGCAGAGCTGAGCGCCATAGGCGGTCCTGGCACAACCTTCGGCTTTGTTGGTGCTGTAACATGTGATAGGACTGCGCCTGCCGGATGCCTGTCCGGATCATTGACAACCTGACCGGAACATCAGCATGACACCTGAAGAGCTGTCAAAGCATACACCGAGAATTTCTGTTGAAAGCCCTTCCAAGCTTTCAAGCGGTGACATCCACGAGCTGTGCGACGCTGCCGAAGGCGCGATCATGGCTGGTGGTGGTTTTGGCTGGCTGACGCCGCCGCCTCGCTCGGTCATGGAGGATTACTGGCGTGGTGTGCAGATGATCCCGGAACGGCATCTTGTTGTTGCCAAGCTGGACAAAGTGATTGCCGGTTCCTGCCAGATCGTCCGTCCGCCCCGCAATAACGAGGCGCAGGCCTTTACCTGTCAGCTGACCACATTCTTCGTCGCGCCCTGGGCGCGTGGCCATGGCCTGGCCCAGATGATCGTTGCCGAGGCCGAGGCGCTGGCCAAGACCAAGGGATTCCTGATGATCAACCTTGATGTGCGGGCGACCCAGTCGCGTGCCATCCAGTCGTTCGAGGCGCGGGGCTTCAGCCGTTATGCGGTCAATGAACATTATGCGCGGGTCGATGATGCCTATGTGACGGGGTATTATTTCCACAAGGAGCTGAAGTGATGTCCTATGATGACGACAACATTTTCGCGAAAATTCTGCGTGGGGAGATTCCCTGCAAGAAAGTCGCCGAGGACGAGCACACGCTTGCCTTCGAGGACATCAATCCGCTTCGTGCCGTTCATGTTCTTGTGATCCCGAAAGGGCCCTATGTCGACTGGCGCGACTTTGCTGCCACCGCAAGCGCTGATGAACAGGCCGCCTTCACCTGCATGATTGCCCATGTGGCGGATCTTACCGGCATTGCCGAGGGCGGGTACCGCGTGGCTTCCAACATTGGCCGGGATGGCGGTCAGGAAGTACCTCACCTTCATATGCATGTGCTGGGAGGCGAGCCCGTCGGGCCTCTTGTGGCCCGCGGCTGATCGTCCCGCCATCGCATTGGCGCCATCGCACAATTTCAGAAAATTCTAATAATCTTGAGAGGTTAACCCCGTCTGGACATCATGGATGATCCAGAAGGACAGGAACCCTCCAATGCATGCCAGCATCAAGACGGTGGCCTTTCGCGGCATCGACACCATACCGGTCGAGGTGCAGGTCCATGTTGCCAACGGTCTCCCAGCCATGGCCATCGTCGGTCTTGCCGACAAGGCCGTCGCAGAATCACGTGAACGCGTCCGTGCGGCGCTTGCGTCGATTGGGCTGGCGCTCCCGCCCAAGCGGATAGCAATCAACCTGGCGCCTGCCGATGTGGTGAAGGAAGGTGCGCATTACGACCTTCCCATTGCGCTTGGTCTGCTTGTCGCCATTGGAACGGTGCCGGCTGATGCCGTGGGCGGAAGCTTCGTGCTTGGCGAGCTGTCACTGCATGGTGGCATCGAACCGGTATCAGGTGTG
>JAKMFG010000182.1 GCA_022425565.1 Alphaproteobacteria bacterium | reverse complement strand
GCTGGCGACCATCATGATCCTGCTTGTGGCGGCAAGCGTGGTCATCGCCAGCGCCATCATTTACCGCAACAGCGCCGGCCGCAAGGCGGCCGCCGCGACCGGAGGATCAGGCCATGAGTCTTGACAGATCGAACGGACAGGGCGCGCGTGGCGACCAGGCATTCCGTGATGCGGACGGGCGCGGCACCTGGCAGGAAATGACCTATGGCGGGGCGGTGAGCTTTGCCCGCCGCCGCTATAGCCGAGACCTTGCCGGCGCCGACATCGTTGTCAGCGGCATCCCCTATGACAACGCGGTGACCTACCGCCCGGGATGCCGGCTTGGCCCGCGCGCCATCCGCGCTGGATCGGTGCAGCTTGCCGAGTTGAAGCATTTCCCCTTTGGCTTCGATCCGTTCGATAGTTTGTCGGTTGTGGATTATGGCGACGCCTTCATCGACCCGCATCACCCGACCGGCGTGTTTGACGCGATTGAATCGCATGCAGACGGTATTCTTGAGTCCGGTGCGATGATGCTCAGCCTCGGTGGTGACCATTCGGTCGCCTACCCGCTGCTCAAGGCGCATGCCAAAAAACACGGACCGCTGGCGCTGGTCCAGTTCGACGCGCATTGCGACACCTGGCCTGACGATGGCACCCGTTTTGACCATGGCACGATGTTCGCCCGCGCTGCTGCCGAGGGGATTATCGATGTGGCGCGTTCTACCCAGGTGGGGCTGCGCACCTATAATGATAGCGACCACGGGTTCGAAATCCTGACCAGCCCGTGGGTTCATCGCAACGGCATTGATGCTGCCATGGATGTGGTTCGTGAACGCGCCGGCGACGCGCCGGTCTATCTGTCATTCGATATCGACGGGCTGGACCCGGCTTTTGCGCCGGGCACCGGCACACCGGTAGCCGGCGGGCTGGCAAGCTGGCAGGGGCTGGAATTCATCCGTGGGCTTGAGCCGCTGAATCTCGTCGGGATGGATCTTGTCGAGGTGTCGCCGGCCTATGATCATGCCGAAATCACCGCCATCGCAGCAGCCAGCATGGCCTTTGACTGGATTGCGGTGATCGCGAAGAAGCGCGGTGCCGCTGTCAGCCCGGTTGGCAGAATCTAGAGCTTCAGCCTGTCGCGCAGCTTGAACCATGCCATGCCCAGCGCCAGCGCCGGCGTGCGCAGCGGGCCACCCGGAAACGGCATATGGAGAAGGCTGCTCATCACATCGAAGCGCGTTGAATCGCCGATCACCTCCTCGCCCATGATCTTGCCCGACAGCCCGGACAGCGCCACCCCGTGGCCGGAAAATCCCTGCACGAAATAGATATCATCGTCGGTGCGCCCGTAATGGGGGATGCGGTTGACGGTGATGCCGATTCGCCCTGACCAGACCTGTTCGGCCTCGGCCTCGGCAAGGATCGGGAACACCACTGCCATGCGGCGACGCAGGTCGGCCTCGATATCGCCGAACTGGACGTTGGAGTAGCTGGCCCGTCCGCCGAAGACCATCCTGTTGTCGGCATCGATCCGGTAATAGTTCAGCGCCGCGTTGCAGTCGGCGACTGCCGCGCCGGTGGGCAACAGCTGTTTCACGAGATTTTCCGATAGCGGTCTTGTCGCAAGCACGGAAGACGTGACCGGCGCCAGCTTTGCCTTCATTTCCGGCAGCCCGACATCGGCAAGATAGGCGTTGCCGCACAGCAGCACCGTCGGCGCGGAGATTTCGGTGCCGTCATCAAGCACCAGTGTCTTTGTCCTGCCGCGGCGGATGCTGCGCACAGGCGTATCCTCGCAGATCACCGCCCCGGCAGCAGATGCGGCAGCAGCAAGTCCATGCAGATATTTCAACGGCTGGATATGGCCGCAGCCGGTATCGTGCAATGCGCCGACATAGGCGGTGCTGCCGATATGGTCCGACATCGCATCCTGTCCTTCAAGCCTTATGAAATGGGTATAGCCGCGGGCCTCCCATTCCGCCTGCTCGTCATCAAGGTCGCGCATCTGGCGGCTGTGAAGCGCGGCATGCAGATAGCCGAACCGGACCTCGCAATCAATGTCGTAAGCCTGAATTCGCGAGGTGACGAGATCGACTGCCTCCATGCCGGTCTGCCAGGCGATATCTGCATCCTCGGCCGACAGCTGGCGGCTGATCTTGGCGAAATCGCTGGACCAGCCCTGGCACAGATGGCCACCGTTGCGGCCCGATCCGCCGGCGCCGACACGCCCGGCCTCGAGAACGGTGACGCGGCGTCCCGCCTCGGCCAGTGTCAGTGCCGCTGAAATGCCGGTCAGGCCGCCACCGATGATGGCGATGTCGGTCTGCGGAACTTGGTCGGGCCGCGGATAGCGTCGCCGTTGCGCATAGCTGGTTTCGTAGATGCTGGTTTCGGCCATTGATCTTCCGTTTCTGTCGGGCATGTTCGCATGCGGATATTTGCGCGAAAGCTATACACAAGGTAGGCTCAGCCAATCTCGGGGATCAAGGTCAAGATTCCGGTCTCCGGAACGTCAACATGCGGGCTGAGGCCCGATAACAACCCGACGGTGCCAACATGACTTTTGACGAGATTTCCACCAACGACTGGCAGGCAATGGATGCGGCGCATCACATGGCGCCGTTCACGGATTACGGCGATCTGCGTCCGAAGGGTGCGCGGATCATCACCCATGCCGAAGGTCATTACATCTACGACAGTGACGGAAATCGTATCCTCGACGGCATGGCAGGACTGTGGTGCGTGAATGTCGGATATGGTCGGCCCGAACTGGTCGAGGCAGCGGCAGCCCAGATGACGAAGCTGCCCTACTACAACAACTTCTTCCGGACGAGTAACCAGCCGGTGGCAGAGTTGTCGGCGAAACTCGCCGGGATCACGCCGGACGGGCTGAACAATGTTTTCTATGCCAATTCCGGATCCGAGGCGAATGACACCATCATTCGCATGGTCCGTCATTACTGGGCACTCGAGGGTAAGCCGGAAAAGCGGGTGATCATCAGCCGCGAGTTTGGCTATCACGGCAGCACCATCATGTCGGCCAGTATGGGCGGCATGTCCGGAATGCATGAACAGGCTGCGAATGAGCCGGATTTTGCCCATATCAGGCCACCCTACGGCTTCCTTCACCAGGGCAATCAGGACGAGGCCGAATTCGCCGCCAACGCGGCCAGCTGGCTCGAGGACAAGATCATCGAGATCGGCGCCTCCAACGTCGCCGCCTTCGTTGCTGAGCCGATCCAGGGGGCAGGCGGCGTGATCGTTCCGCCGGCAGGCTATTTCAAGCATATTCAGGAAATCTGCCGCCGGCACGACATCCTGTTTGTCGCCGATGAGGTGATTACCGGTTTTGGGCGCACCGGCCAGTGGTTCGCCAGCCAGACGATGGAGCTGGAGCCGGACATGATGGCGCTGGCCAAGGGCCTGACATCGGGATATGTGCCGATGTCGGCTGTGATGGTCGGCGACCGCGTTGCAAACAAGCTTGTCGCGGATGGCGGCGAGTTCTATCACGGCTTTACCTATTCCGGGCATCCGGTGGCAGCCGCTGTCGCCCTGGCCAATCTCGAGCTGATCGAGCGCGAGGACATGATTACGCGCGTCCGCGAGGATACCGGCCCATATCTTGCCGAAGCACTTGCCCCGCTTGCCGAGCACAGGATTGTCGGAGAGATCCGCACATTCGGCGTGCTGGCGGCGATCGAGCTGGTGAAAAGCAAGGACGGGCCAGAGATGTTCGAGCACACCGGCGCGACGGGTGCGATCTGCCGTGACCATGCCATCGATCGCGGGCTGATGATGCGTGCGGTCCGCGATGCCATGATCCTGTCACCGGCGCTGACCTACAGCCGTGCCGATATCGACGAGACGGTCCGGATCGCGGCACAGGCACTGGATGCCACCGCCGACCAGCTCGGGCTATAGGCCGGTATTGAGTTCCGCCACCATAGGAGACGTCAGATGACGTTCGACATGACCAGCTGGCTGAAAGAGCAGTCGATCACCGAGGTCGAGTGCCTGGTCAGCGATATTGCCGGCATTCCGCGCGGCAAGATCCTGCCCGTGCACAAATTCTCCGGCGCGGCCGGGGCTGGTGGGCTGCGCCTTCCCGAATATGTTTTTGGCCAGTCGGTCACTGGTGCCTATCAGGATTCCGAGGTGCTGAACGAGATCGGTGCAGATGTCATTCTGCGCCCCGATCCGGACAGTTGCCGCCTGGTGCCATGGTATGCCGAGCCGACGGCGCAGATCATTCACGACGCCTATGACCATAAGGGTGCGATTGTTCCCTTCTCACCGCGGGCAGTGCTGAAGCGGGTGCTGGGGCTGTTCGAGGATGCCGGGCTGGCACCCGTGGTGGCGCCGGAGCTGGAATTCTTCCTTGTCGAGCAGAGCGCCGATGCCAACGCGCCGCTCGTCACGCCGACCGGCAAGTCGGGCAGGCCGGAAAAGGCACGCCAGGCCTATGGCATCGATGCGGTGAACGAGTTCGATCCGCTGTTCGAGGACATCTATGACTATTGTGATGTCCAGAAGATCGATATCGACACGCTCAGCCACGAGGCCGGCGCGGCGCAGATGGAAATCAATTTCAATCATGGCGCGGCGCTCGAGCTTGCCGACCAGGCCTTCCTGTTCAAACGGACGGTCCGGCAGACGGCCCTGAACCATAATGTGCATGCCACCTTCATGGCAAAACCCATGCAGGAACAGCCCGGCAGCTCGATGCATCTTCATCTCTCCGTCAAGGAGACGGCCACCGGGCGGAACCTGTTCGTCGGCGAGGACGGCAGCGAGAGCGATGAATTCTTCCATGCCCTTGCCGGCATGCAGCGCTATCTGGCCGGTGCGATGGCGCTTATGGCGCCTTACGTCAATTCCTATCGCCGTCATTCCCTGACCGAGGATTCGCCGACCAATCTGGCCTGGGGCATGGACAACCGCACTGTCGGTCTTCGCGTGCCGGTCGGCGATCCGGCCAACCGCCGAATCGAGAACCGGGTGCCGGGCGCGGACGCCAACCCCTATCTGGCCATTGCGGCAAGCCTTGCCGCACTTTGGCTGGGCCTTCAGGAAAAGCGCCGGCCGACGCGGCCGCTGAAGGACAGTGGTGAGGATCTGGCGACATTGCCGCGCAATCTCGATATCGCCCTTGATGCGCTGGAAAAGGCGAGCCCTCTCCATGACGTGCTTGGCGGGGAGTTCGTGAAGCTGTTCATCGAGGTGAAGCGCGGTGAGGCTGATGCCTTTCTTGAGGTGATCAGCCCTTGGGAGCGCGAATATCTGCTGCTGAATGTCTGACGCGAACAGGCGACACTGCTGCTGATTGCCCCGACAGCAGTGCTGCGGCCAGCGCCTGCCATTGTCAAATCCGCACCGGAATGCTAGCCACCAACGCGATGGCGTGGGGTGAACCGGCGCCGGCCGGAGGATTGCAATGACCGACAGACTTACCATCACACGTCCCGATGACTGGCATCTGCATCTTCGTGACGGGAGGATGCTTGATGCGGTAACGCCTGATACGGCGATGCATTTCGGTCGGGCGCTGATCATGCCCAATCTGGTGCCGCCTGTGGTCAGTGGCAGTGATGCATCTGCCTATCGCGACCGTATCATGGCGGCCTGCCCGGACGGTGCATCTTTCACGCCGATGATGACACTCTATCTGACCGAAGGAACGGATGCGGCAGATCTTGTCGCGGCGGCACGGGACGGCATCATCACCGCGGTGAAACTCTATCCGGCCGGGGCGACCACCAACTCGGCCTCGGGCGTGCGCGACATCGACAGTGTGATGCCCGTGCTGGAGGCGATGGCCGAGGCCGGCGTGCCGCTATGCGTTCATGGCGAGGTTACTGATTCCGAGATCGACATCTTTGACCGTGAGGCTGTTTTCATCGACCGTGTCCTCGACCCGTTGCGTCGCCGCCTGCCGGCACTGCGCGTGGTGATGGAACATGTGACCACCTCGGACGGGATCGATTATGTGCGCTCGGGCGGCGAGTCCATCGCGGCGACGCTGACCACGCATCACCTGTTCATCAATCGCAACCACATTCTGGCGGGCGGGATCAGGCCACATTACTACTGCCTTCCGGTGGCCAAGCGCGAGACACACCGCCTTGCGCTGGTCGCGGCGGCAACCTCGGGCGATCCATCCTTTTTCCTTGGCACCGACAGCGCGCCGCATCTCGATACCGCAAAGCTTGCGCCCTGCGGCTGTGCCGGTATTTATACCGCGCCCAACACGCTGGCCTGCCTTGCGCAGATTTTCGACAACGAGGGTGCGCTCGACAGACTGGACGGTTTCGTCGCCAGACACGGGGCAGCGTTCTACGGCGTCGCGGTCAATGACGGCACGGTGACGCTGGTACGCACCGCCGCGCCGCAGCCAGTGCCGGACGACCGGATGACACCGGAAGGCTCGCTGACCGTATTTGATCCGATGGTGCCCATCCACTGGGCGGTGGCCGGCTAGAGAGGCGTTCCGACCCCGGCCTTGGCCTCGGGAATGGCAGGCTGGCGTGCCATCGCCTCGCGCCGGGTGATATAGGCAGTCGAGGCAAAGATCACCGAACCGCCAATCCAGATCCAGATGCCCGGCCATTCGCTGAAGACAAGCCAGGCAAGAATGACGGCGAAAGGCAGCTTGGCGAATTCCAGCGGCTGCAGGCTGGTGATCTCGACAAGCCCGACGGCGCGGGTGAACAGAACATGCGCCGCCGTCCCCGACAGCGCCATGCCCCACAGATAAATCCAGGCTTCCGCCGTTGGCCATTCCCAGACAAACAGCATCGGCACAAAAGCGATCGGCGCCTGCAGCATCACCATCCAGAACACGATGGCCGAGGCCTGCTCGGTCTCGGTCATCTTCTTGACGATCAGGGTGGCGGCCGCAATCGACAGGGCGCTGACAAGCGCCAGCATCGCGCCAAGCGAGACCTCGACCAACCCCGGCCGCAGGATGATCAGCGCCCCGACGAAGCCGACGCCGATGGCCATGATCCGCCGGATGCGGATTGCCTCGCCAAGGAACAGCGCCGCGCCGATGGTGACGAAGATCGGCCCGGTGAAGGACAGCGCTGTCATTTCGGCAAGCGGGATCAGCGTCACGGCGGTGAATCCGCTCACCATGCCGATGAAATTGATCGAGGCGCGCCCGAAAAACAGCCGCTTGCGATTCATCCTTATGCTCGGCAGCCCTTTGCGGATCAGCACCGGCGCCATGATCAGCACTGCCAGGAAATTACGGAAGAACACCACCTCGATCACCGGCACAAATGCTGAAGACAGGCGGATGCATATTCCCATTGTGGTGAACAGGAACAGCGCAAGCATCATCATCAGCGACGCCTGAAGCGTCACCGGCATGGATTGAAAGCGGCTGATCAAGATTGGATGTCCGTGGTTGCGGCGGCAGAATACCAGCCTGTAATCCATTACCGCACAGCACCCGGGAAAAGGCAATCAGACCTGCTGGCAGGGAGAAGAGTCAGCCGTTCAGCTTGGCCTCGGCCCACTGCGCAAGCACAGCGCGGTAACGGGCGTCCTCTGGTGCCACGGACGGGTGCGCGGCCAGCGCGGCGGCGTAGGCGGCAACCGGTTCCGGCAACGTCACCGGCAGGTCGAGCACATTCTGCAGCAACGCAATAATGCCGAAGCTGGCGACAAAGCCGCAATCAGCAATGGCAAGGTTCGGTCCCGTCATCAGGGGTGCAGGGCTGGCGATGATGGCAAGCTGCTCGAGGCGATCCTGCAGAAGACGGGCATTGGTCGCAATATAGTCAGCGTCGCGCGTAGCCGGAGCCACCTGCCCGAAATAGCCGCGAACCACCGGCTCCAGCCGCGTGTCGTGAAAGCGCGAGATTTCGCGGGCACGGGCGCGGGCCTCGGGGTTGGCCGGCATCATTGGCGGGGTCGTGTC
>JAKMFG010000177.1 GCA_022425565.1 Alphaproteobacteria bacterium | reverse complement strand
GGCCTGACACGGCTTTATTTGTAGCGCGGCATGCCCTTGTCGCGTTCGGGCCGGGCGATCGCGGCGATGGCTTTGTTCATCTCGATCTTGCCGATGGTCTTGCCGTCACCGTCAACGACGATTCCGCTGTCCTTGCCGGCAGAGGACAGCATCTGAAGCGCATCCTCAATCGGCGTGTCTTCGGCCAGCTTCGGGCCGGTCGCGCGCGACGCTGCGGTCATCACCGAACGGACCTCGATCACGCGGCCGCGGTTGATGTCCTTGATGAAGTCGGAGATGTAGCCGTCTGCGGGACGCATGATGATGTCCTGCGGGTCGCCCTGCTGGACAATCTCGCCATCACGCAGGATGGAGATGCGGTCGCCGATGCGAAGCGCCTCGTCAAGGTCGTGCGTGATGAAGACAATTGTCTTGTGAAGCTCTTCCTGCAGGTCGAGCAGGATATCCTGCATGTCCGTCCTGATCAGCGGGTCGAGCGCCGAGAAGGCTTCGTCCATCAGCAGAATTTCGGCATCGGTTGCAAGAGCGCGGGCAAGGCCCACACGCTGCTGCATGCCACCCGACAATTGTGCCGGGAAGTGATTCTCGAACCCGCCAAGGCCGACACGGTCGATCCAGCGCTGCGCGCGTTCCTTGGCCTCATCCTCGGCGATGCCCTGAACAGTCAGGCCATAGGCTGCGTTCTGGGCCACAGTGCGGTGTGGCAGAAGCGCGAACTTCTGGAACACCATCGACTGCTTGTGGCGACGGAACTCGCGCAGATCGTCAGCCGACATTTTCAACACATCCACACCGTCGACAATGACCTCGCCTTCGGTCGGGTCGATCAGCCTGTTGATGTGACGGATCAGGGTCGACTTGCCGGACCCCGACAGGCCCATGATCACCTGAATCTGGCGTTCCGGGATGTCGATGTTGATATCGCGCAGTCCAAGGACATGGCCGTGATTGTCGAGCAGCTCCTGCTTCGAAGCGCCCTTGCGGACATGGTCCATGGCACCGGTCGGGTTCTTGCCGAATACCTTGTAGAGGTTACTGATCTTGATTTTGTCAGTCATGGTCTGCCCCCTGGCGATGCGCCTGAAGGCGACGTCCATATTCCTGCGATACACGGTCGAAGATGATGGCCAGTGTCACGATGGCGAGGCCGTTCAGCAGGCCAAGCGCGAGATACTGGTTGGAGATGGCGCGAAGCACCGGAAGGCCGAGGCCTTTCACGCCGATCATCGAGGCGATGACCACCATGGCCAGCGACATCATGATCGTCTGGTTCACGCCGGCAAAGATGTTGGGAAGCGCGAGCGGGATCTGGACCCCGAACAGCTTCTGCCGATAGTCGGCTCCGAACGCATCGGCGGCCTCCAGCACTTCCTTGTCGACAAGGCGGATGCCGAGGTTTGTCAGGCGCACGATTGGCGGGATGGCGTAGATGCACACGGCGATCAGGCCGGGCACCTTGCCGATGCCGAGAAGCATCACAACCGGGATCAGATATACAAAGCTCGGGATGGTCTGCATGACGTCGAGCACAGGAGTGATGGTCGATTGCGCACGGTTGGATTTCGCCATCCAGATGCCGAGCGGAATGCCGAGGCTGATGCAGAGCAAGGTTGCCACCGAGATGATGGCCAGCGTCGCCATGGTGTCTTCCCACATGCCGAAATAGCCAATCACAAGGAAGGCGACCGCGGTACCGGCGACGAGTTTCCAGCTGCGCGAGCCAAGCCAGGCAAGTGCCGCCACAACGATGATCACGACGGGCCAGGGCGCGTTGGTCAGCAGCTTTTCCAGCCACACAAGGAACCATAGAAGCGGCTCGAAGAAAGTCTCGAGCGCATCGCCGTAACTTCGCGAGAATTCCTTGAAAGATGCGTCTACACCTTTCTTGAAATCCCGAAGGTCCTGCCGGCCCATTTCCGGAAATTCGGTGAAAAATTCCATGTTGCTCCCCCGAAACTGAATTTGTTCTCACTTAAAGAATAGGCCCGCCGGATTGTGTCCGGCAGGCCATTTTTTGTCTGTGGTAGCGATACTAGAGCGCTGCCTTGATCTTGGCTTTGGCTTCGGCCGAGACCCAGTCCGACCAGATGCCTTCGTGCTGGATCAGGAACTCGATCGCAGCGTCGGCGCCACCTGCCTGCTCGTCAGCCATGTAAACCAGCATGCCGTTCATGATCGGGCCCGGGAATACACGCTTCTGCAGGTAATCGACTGCAGGGCCTGCACGGTCTGCAAGATCGGCGGTGATCACGGTGTGTACCTCGGACTCGGTCCAGGAGGACGGCTTCGGCGCGGCACAGTCTTGCTCCGCCTTGACGATGCAGCCATCCCAGTTTTCAGAGCCACCCCAGCTGCCCATGTCGACCGGTACCATCGAGTACTTGCCGATCATGGCAGTTGGCGACCAGTAGTAGCCAAACCAGTTCTCGCCACGCTCGGCAGCCTTGGCCATCGAGCCGTCGAGACCGGCAGCAGAGCCCGGATCGATCAGCAGCCAGCCTTTGGCTTCCATGTCGAAGGCACGGTACAGGTTGGCGTTTGCCAGCTGGCAGCCCCAGCCTGCAGGGCATCCTACGAAAGCGCCCTTGGACGGGTCTTCCGGATGCGGGAACAGGTCAGGACGTGCGAGAAGCGCGTCAATGTCACCTACGATCTCGGGATGCTTTTCGGCGGTGTGCGGCGGCACCCACCAGCCTTCACCAAGCTGGGTGATCGGGCCCTTGACGGCCGACTTGAGACGACCTTCGTCCATGGCAGCAAAAAGAGGCTCGCGAACGGCGTTGATCCACAGTTCACCTGCGACATCCGGCTCGCCCTTTTCATTCATCGATGTAAAGGTCGGCATGGTTGCGCCGGCAACAAGCTCGACCTCACAGCCATATCCCTCTTCGAGAATGATCTTGTCGACGTTGGCCATAAGCTCTGCAGATGCCCAGTTCATCTCGGCCATGGTCAGCGAGCCACAGTGGCCGTCAGCAGATGCCTGCCCGGTCACACCGAACATGCACGCACCCGCAATCGCGGCCGATACAAGAAGTTTTTTCATGATAGTTTCCTCAGATGTTGATTATCTGTTTCCCTAGGCAAACCGGCTGTAGGCTGTTCGCCGGGAATGCTGGCAACACACTAGACGAACGGTGGCTGCCAATTGTTCTGTATCACGACTCTTTCCGGTGGTTTCGGAATATTTTGAAACAATTGAACGTGACGCAGGAGCTAATCATAACATTCATTATCCATTGAGGCGAATCAGCGACATTTGATGGAACTCACCCCGTCGAATGCGGCAAAGGAACAGGGTAACGGCCATCGACAAAGATGGCGATGCGTGACAGGCTCTAGGCGCAAAATGCTAGAGATGGCGGGCATTGACGGGGCCTTGCCCGTGATGTCGCAGTCAGTATTGCAGCGGCTTGCAAAAGAACGTGCAACCCGATCATGCCTGGAGGATCAATATGAACGATACACCTTCCATGGGGGACCTGTTCGGCGGTGAGGCGGCTGGTGGATGGCTGAACATGCCGCGCGGTGATCTCAATGCGCCACAGGGTGTTGATATCGCTGTGCTGGGGATCGGGTCGGCAACGCCCTATCCGGTAGGTTCCTACTGCCATGACGCGCCGGACGCCATCCGCGCCGCGCGAAGCTGGCCGACCATCCTGGAGCAGCATGATTTCGACCTTTTCGGTGTCGAGCCGTCGGATGGCGTCTTGCCCGATGGTGTCACCGCCGCTGATTTCGGCAATCTGGACACCGTGGCTGACGCTGCGCCTGAAGTCACGGAGAACAATCGGGCGGTGATACGTGGTGCGGTAACCGGCCTGCTTGATGCCGGCAGTGTGCCCTTTGTCCTTGGCGGTGATGATTCGGTGCCGATCCCGGTGCTTGAATCCTATTGCGGCATTGACGGCGGACCGATCTCGATCCTGCAGATCGACGCGCATATCGACTGGCGTGATGAGGTGGGCGGCGAGACGCAGGGCCTGTCGAGCAATATGCGCCGTGCCTCTGACATGGCACATGTGGGCAAGATCGTGCAGCTTGGCGCGCGCGGCATCGGTTCGGCTCGCAAGAGTGATGTTCAAGCGGCGCTGGATTATGGCGTTGCTTTTCACACCATGCGCAACCTGATCGAGCCCGACGGCATCGCGCGCGCTGTCGCCGAGCTGCCGGAAGGTGTGCCTGTCTATATAGCACTTGATGTCGACAGCATGGACCCGGTGGTGATGCCGGCTGTCATCGGCGCGGCTCAGGGTGGCCTGTCATACTGGCAGATGATGCAGATCTTCGAGGCCATCGCGGCGCGCGCGCCGATCTGTGGTTTCAACATGGTCGAACTGATGCCGGCCCGCGACGTGAACGGACAGGGCGCGCTGATGGCATCGCGCCTCGGGCTGTCGATGCTTGGAATGATCGCCCGCCAGCGTGCGGCTGCAAAGTAAACGAAAAAGAGACTGACAACATGACATCCGAACTTTCCGTAGCCCCCAGCGACGCTGCCGCACGCCGCGCTGTCGAGCCGGTCATCGTCTATCCGAACGGCACGCTGGCACCGCCGGATCTCGGCCTCTACCGGTCGGCACGCGCCGGTGCGTGCAAGACTGGCGAGGTGCTGGTTCAGCCGCGGGAGGGCGGATGTTTCCATGTGCCTGCGGGTGGCTTTTTCCGGATCAGTTCGGTCGAGGGCCCGCAAGTTGGTGATCTCAACCTGTGGAATGCGCACAATCTCGATGAGCGCTTCTATTCGGGAAAGACCCGCGCCATCCATGGCACGCACATCACCACCGGTGAGCGCATGTGGTCGAATCTGCCCTATCTGCGGCCGATGGCGACAATCATCGAGGACTCGCTGGGTTGGTATGGCATGGATGAATTTGGTGGCTCGATCCATGATGTGATCGGCACCCGCTGCGATCCCTACACGCACCATCTTCTGGCGGGCGACGATTACCATCATTGCTGCCATTCGAACCTGTCACGGGCCCTTGCCGACGAGACCGGCCGCCCGCTCAAGGAAGTCGAAATGCAGGTGCATGACGTGCTCAACGTCTTCATGTGCACAGGCTTCACCCGTGACACCGGCCAGTATTTCATGAAGGCCAGCCCGGTGCGCCCCGGCGACCATATCGAATTCTTTGCCGAGATTGATCTGCTTGGAGCGCTGTCGGCATGCCCGGGTGGGGACTGCTCATCGAGCCATTCCAGTGACGCTGCAGCCTGCTATCCGCTTCTGGTTGAAATCTTTGCGCCGGCAGACGGGGCGCTGGATGGCTGGCAGTCGCCGCCGCCAAGCGGCTATGACCGAAGCCACGGGCGCTAGGCGGCCATGCTCACTCTCTATCACGGTGCCAATTCGGTCTGTTCGGTCAAGGTTCGCATTGTCCTTGCCGAAAAGGGGCTGGCCTGGGAAGGCCGCCATATCGATCTTCCCAAGGGCGAGCATCTGCAGGCCGACTATCTGAAGATCAATCCGCGTGCTGTGGTACCGGTACTCGACCATGACGGTGTGCTGATTCGGGAATCCACCGTGATCTGCGAATATCTGGACGGGCTGGGTGATGCGACGAAGTTGGTGCCGCCAGGTGCGCTGGCGCAGGCGCGCATGCGGGTCTGGGGCGTGAACACGGCCGAATATCACGACAGCGTCAACACGCTGACCTTTTCCAGCTTCCAGCGCCGCATGCTGCTGGCGAAATCGCCAGAGGAACTTGCCGCGCGATGGGATGCGATGCCGGACAAGATCAGGGTGCGCAAGACCCTCGACCTGATGGAGCATGGCGCGGAGTCCATCTTTGTTCCGGTGGCCTTCAGGAGGCTGCAGCGCATGTGCGCCGAGATGGAAGAGGCACTTGCCGGGCATGACTGGTTGCTGGGGCCGGACTACAGCCTCGCCGATGCGATGCTGACGGCCTATGTCTTCCGCATCCACTGCCTTGGCATGCAGGCCATCTGGCAATCGCGCTTCCCGCGCGTCAGCGGCTGGGTTGAACGGGTGGCGGCCCGCCCGTCATGGGATGCGGCGACGGCCCCGTGGCTGGACGCGGCAGAGGTCGGGCGAATTTCCGCCATCGGCCGCGAGACCTTTACCAGGAAGATGTTTCCGGAGTTCCTCTAAGAACGCTTAGCGCCACTTCACCGAACATCCCATCGACGGGAATTGTTCGGCCGGGCCTTTGCCGGTGGCCGCGATCTGACGCATGGCGTTCAGCAGTTCCGGTGTGCGGTCCTCGGCATCGCCCATTTTCGCATCATCGATGCGGCCGCGATATTGCAGCTCGCCGGCGGCGTTCAGCCCGAAGAAATCAGGTGTGCAGACTGCACCCCAGACGCGCGCCACCTCCTGGGTCTCGTCGACCAGATAGGGAAAGCCGAAGCCGTGTCTGGCGGCGAACTGCATCATCTTGTCGGGGCTGTCATCGGTGTAGGTGGCGTAATCATTGGCCATGATGCCGACCGTGTTGACGCCCTCTTCCTTCAGCACCGCCGCGTCGGCGACCAGCCTGTCGATCACCGCCACCACATAGGGGCAGTGGTTGCAGATGAAAGCAACGAGAAGGCCTTTCTCGCCCATCAGCCCGTCGAGGCTGCAGGACAGGCCGATCGGGTCGCTGAGGGTGAAGGCGGGCGCTTTCCAGCCGAAATCGCACAAGGGGGTGTTTGGCGGCATGTTGGTCTCCGGTGGCGGGTCATTATGTTGGACAGCATCAACCCGGGCGTATCGTGATGCAAGCCCCGGGTCCAGCCTGCTCTGTTTGCGAGACGTGGCTAAAAGATGACAGCCTTGCCGGTGGCGGCGGATTGCTGTGCCGCCTGGCCCATGCGCACCGCCCAGATGCCGTCTTCAAGGCCGACTTCGACGCTGCCGTTGCCGCGCACCACATCAAGGAACCGCTGATGCTGGTAGAAGGTCGAGCCGTTATGGTCGCCAGCATCGAGGATCGCGGCGTCGACTGGCACCTGATGCACAACCGGGTTGCAGGGATGACGCCGGCTCTCGATCAGCAGAGGAACGGGCCGCGCCTCTTCGGGGCCGGACCAGAACCGTGCCGGCCCGGGGATTTTCACCTCGAGTTTGCCCTGTGCGCCCACAGCATGGACCATCTCCTGATATTCCGATCCCTCGGCGAACATGGACAGTTCCAGCATGCCGCGTGCGCCGCTGGCGAAATCGACGATGACATAGCCGCTGTCCCAGATGTCGGCGGTCCTGCCGTCATATACCTCGTCGAGATGGTTCACTTCCTGTCCGGCGCTGGCCATCACCCGCACCGGGTCGGATTTCAGGATCAGCCGCATAAGGTCGAAGAAATGACAGCATTTCTCGACAAAGGTGCCGCCAGAATTGGCGTTGAAACGGTTCCAGTTGCCGACTTTCCTGAGGAATGGATAGCGGTGCTCGACAATGCTGAGCATGCGGATGCCGCCGGTGACATCATCAGCCATCTCGAGGAATTTCTGCATCGGCGGCATATAGCGATATTCCATCGCCACCCAGACCGGCGCGCCATAGTCCTTGCGGAACGATTCAATCGCGGCGAGGTCGGCCGGATCGGCGAACAATGGCTTTTCGACAAGGATCGGCAGGCTTGCCTTCGCAGCGATCTCTGCCAGCTGGCCGGCGTGGCAATGGTTCGGGCTGGCGATCAGCAGGCAGTCGAGCGGCCGGTGTGCCAGCAGCGCATCGAGACTGTCGACAATCACCGCGCCCGGTGCCAGGGCCAGCGCGGCGGCGCCCATCTCGGGATCGGGCTCGAGGATCGCGCCGACCGTCGCGTCATCCATCAATGCGATGTTGCGGATATGCTCGCGCCCCATCATGCCGCAGCCGACAATGCCGTAAGTTATGGTCATCTGACTGTACTTCCTATCTGTCCCGCTATCTCTGCCGTGCCACGAAACGGGCCGCCGCCGGGTCGTACCATGTGCGGGAAAATTCCGCCCATGCGCCGTCCTGCGACCAGCCGTTCCTCTCGACATATCCGGCGGGCGCGCCGGATGGCAACGGAAATTCACCAATGGTCCATGCCGGCACCGGTGCCACCGAAACACGGTCCTCGGTACGGGTGATCCAAAGGCCGAGTTCCTCGTTGTAGAATTTATAAAGGGAATCGGAGATCCGCTCCTTTGGCAACTCCGGTGCGACTGACGCATCCAGCCAGATCTCCTCCAGCGCCATTGGCATATTGTCGAGAAAGCGCAGCCGGCGGAACCTGTGCGCCCGGCCTGCCGGGGCAAAAGGGCGTATTTCGACGGCCGGTTTCAGTGTCCTCACGGAAAGAAGCCTTGCCGTCGGGAGACCGCCACCTTCCGGGCGCTCCAGCCTGAACATGGTGTAGATGGCGGCCGAACGGTCCGTCTGCCTGATGTAGTTGCCTGACCCCTGGCGCCGTTCGAGGCAGCCCATCTCGGTCAGCCGTGCCAGCGCCTTGCGAAGGGTGCCGACCGATACGCCATGGGCGTCGGCCATCTCCCGTTCCGGTGGCAGGCGGTGTCCGTCGGCAAGAATACCGGCATCGATCTGCCGCGAGACCAGCTCGGCGATTCGCAGATATACTGGCAGCGCGCCGGTCGCCGGGATGTCTTCCGGCGAGGATGTATCCTTCGATTCCATGATAAATTGATACACCATTGATTAATGGTGCGATAGCTGCTTGAGTTACGGCCTGTTAAAAATGTCCGCCGCAGCGATGGCCGGCATCACCGCAAACAGGCAAAGGGATTTCAATGAGCGTCGTTCCGGTTACATCGCCCGATCTTGATGCCGCCGAGGTCAGTTTTTTCTCGGCGCTATGTTCGGATGACTTTCGCCACCTTGGCGTACCCGATGATGATCTGCGGTCGAGCTGGGACCATTGTTCGGAAATTGTGAAGCGGTCCGAGGCACACGGGTTTCGCAATATCCTGTGCCCGTCCTCCTACCAGGTCGGGCAGGACACGCTGAGCTTTGTCGCCGGTTGTGCGCCGATCACCTCGAAGATGAACCTGCTGGCGGCGGTGCGCTGCGGCGAGATGCAGCCGATCATGCTGGCGCGCACGGTGGCCACCCTCGACCATATGCTGGAAGGCCGGCTGACGATCAATATCATCAGCTCCGATTTCCCGGGCCAGAAGGAAGACAGCGCCTACCGCTACCAGCGCTCGCGCGAGGTGGTCGAAATTCTGAAACAGGCCTGGACGCAGGACGAGATCAATTACGAGGGCGAGATTTACAATTTCAGCGGGCTGACGACGGAGCCTGCAAGGCCCTATCAGCAGAATGGCGGACCGCTCCTGTATTTTGGTGGTTACTCCCCGGCAGCGGTCGAGCTGTGCGCGCAGCATTGCGACGTCTATCTGATGTGGCCCGAGACCCGCGAGGAGCTGGCGGCGCGGATGGTGACGGTCAACGAGCGCGCCGCAGCGCACGGCAGGACGCTGGATTACGGGCTGCGGGTCCATATGGTTGTGCGCGAGACCGAGGCCGAGGCGCGCGAATATGCGGCCGAGCTCGTCTCGAAACTCGATGATGACGCGGGACGCGAGATCAGGGAGCGTGCTCTCGACAGCACCTCACTTGGTGTTGCCAAACAGGCACGCAACCGCGAGCTGGCTGACATGGAAGGCTTTATCGAGCCATGCCTGTGGACTGGCGTCGGGCGCGCCCGTTCGGGGTGCGGGGCGGCGCTTGTCGGTTCCGCCGACCAGATTCTGTCAGAAATCGAGGCCTATCAGAAAATGGGCATGCGCAGCTTTATCTTTTCCGGCTATCCGCATCTTGAAGAATGCGATTATGTCGGAAAGCTGGTGCTTCCCGAGTTGAAGACCTGCTCGCTGCCGCATGAATATGGACGGGTGCCGGCGGCCACCCCGGCCACACCGCTTGGCGTTGGAGACAGACACTGATGGAACGTATCACCCTTGCCGATGACCTGAGCTTCTCGCGCATTGTCTATGGCATGTGGCGGCTTGGCGATGACGCCAATACTTCGCCTGCGCATGTGCAGGCAAAGATCGAATCTTGCCTCGAGCAGGGCATCACCACGATGGACCAGGCCGACATCTATGGCGGATACGAGGCCGAGGAAATCCTTGGCCACGCCTTCATGGCGGCGCCGCATCTGAAGGACAAGGTCGAGATCGTCACCAAATGCAACATCGTTGCACCGGTCGGCCGCCACGCGGCGGCACGGGTGAAATATTACGACACCAGTGCGGCGTACATCACGCAGTCTGTCGAGGACAGCCTGCGGCTGATGCAGATCGAGCGCATCGACATGCTGCTGATGCACCGGCAAGACCCGATGATGGACCATGACGAGACTGGTGCGGTCCTCGACGGTCTGGTGGCCTCTGGCAAGGTGCGTCAGGTCGGGGTCTCGAACTTCCGCCCGTGGGACATGGACCTTCTGCAATCAGCAATGAACACGCAACTCTCGACCAACCAGATCGAGATCAGCGTGCTGGAAAACGCGCCCTTCACCAATGGCGATATCGCCTATCTTCAGCAACACCGGATTCCGCCGATGGCATGGTCGCCGCTGGCAGGCGGGGCGCTGTTCGCGCCCGGCAACAGCGACCTTCACGATACGCTCGCCGGCATCGCGGCGCGGCATGATGCCGATGTGGCAACACTCGCGGTGGCATGGCTGCTGGCTCATCCGGCGCGGATCATGCCGGTGATGGGAACGAACAATCTCGACCGGATCGCAAGGATTGGCGATGCCGCCGGATTGCATATCGACCGCGAGACCTGGTTCGAGATCTACACCGCGGCCATCGGCGCCGAGGTGCCATAACAGGCATTATCGGGCCAGTTCCGCCACAGCAGACCAGAAAATTCCGGCGGCGTCCAGCTGCCGGTTTCCATCTGCTTTTTCCCGAAATTCACGGATCGGGGTGCCGGATAGCCTAGTGTGGAAAAGCATATCGG
>JAKMFG010000151.1 GCA_022425565.1 Alphaproteobacteria bacterium | reverse complement strand
TGTCTGGGCGCCGCTGTCATTTGTCGGGCTGGCGCTGGTGATGGCAGGCAATGTGATGATGATTCGCTCCCGTGACTGATCGCAGTGGCCCGGAACCGCGAGGCTAGCCGTGGAAATAGGGCGATGGCGCCAGTGATCCGGCAGCCAGCGCCAGTGTGGCTCCCAAAGTCAGCATATGGCGAAGCCGCATGTACCATGCCGGAAGCAGCCCAGCGGCTGTGGCGCGGCGATCGACGCTCCAACTCACCAGAAATCCCGGCACCAGTGCCAGCAATGCCATGCGTGTGTCGAGAAAGACCACCGGTTGCCAGGCATAGAGGGCCGGCATCACCGACCAGACAAACCATAGCGGGCTGCGGTCGCCGTGAAGGGCAAGACCCCAATGGACCGCGCCTATGAAACTCAGGATCACGGCGCCGTATATGCCACAGATAACCAGCGCGATTCCCGACCACAGCGCCACGCCGCTGTGCGCTGCCCCTGCGCACAGGAAAAAGGGAATGAGTCCCCCGCATCCCATCAGCATGGCGAGTGGCGGTATGCTGTCCTGACTGTCGTTCATCTGCCTGAAGAGTTTCCCTCAATCTCTGCCGGTTAGCCTTTGACGGCGCGCGGCTTGCCTGCCTCGCGGCTGGCCAGTGCCAGCGCTGCCACTGCGCCGAGCACGATGACGCCACCACCGATTTCGGTCAAGGTCATGGCCTGTCCCAGAATGATCCATGGCCAGATCGGCCCAAGCACACTTTCCGTCAGTACCAGCAGGCTGACCTCTGCCGCCGGCACATACCCGGTGCCCCAGGTGACCAGTGCGATGCCGATGCCGATGGTGAAAGCACCCATGAACAGCGTCAGCATCAGGTCATGGGCCGAGATGCCGAGACCATTGCCGAATGACAGGCTGGCGAAGGCACCAAGCAGAACGCATCCTGCCCCGCCGAGGAAGGTGCCGCCAAGAACATCGCTCTTGCCGCTGCGGCGTGCCAGTACCAGCATGATCGCAAAGGTCAGGGACGATACCAGCGCCACGATGTTGCCGGCTGTGCGGCCATAGGCGAGGCCGTCACCAATCATCAGCGCAACGCCGACAAGCGCCGCGGCCATCGCCGGCCATGTCATGCGATGCGGTTTCTCGCCAATCCAGACCCAGCCGAGAACCGCAGCGAAAAAGGGCGACAGCGTCAGCAGCAGCAATGTCGAGGCGACCGACGTCATCAGCATGGCGTAGACATAGCTTGTGAAGGCGATTGCCAGGGCCGCGCCCATCATCATATCCGTACGGTCGAACGAACAAAGGAAGGCGACTGGCGACTGGCGGCGGCGAAGGCATGCCACGAGCCCTACCATGCCGGCGAGGGTGATCGACCGGTAAAACAGGATCAGCATGCCGTCCGTAGTCTCCAGAAGCCGCATGAGCAACCCGACGAAGCTCATGAAGCTTGCGCCGGTGACGATCAGCAGCATTGCCCTGTTACGTGTCATTCACTGTCTCCATGCCGCGCCCTGAAACGCCGGTGGCGGCGCCCCATGAGCACTTGCAGTGTCACTAATCGCAGAAAGCGCCAAAAAGTCCACGCCATTTCATGTGCCCGTTGCCTTTCGGGGCCTTACAGGATATGCCTCGCCCCACGTCGTGGTGCCTGCGGCGTTGCCTTCGGCCATTCTCGGGATCACCATATGCCGACAGTCTTGCGCTTCCTTTTCCCGTTGCTCGTTTCCGGACTTTTTCTGGCAGGATGCAGTTCCATGAAGCCCTATGCCGATTCTCCTCAATATGACGAATCCAGAAACCGGTTCGAGCATCCGGCTGGCTATCGCAACGACAAGGGGTTGTTCGACGTTCTCGGCCTTGCCGGTGCCTTTCTCGCCCGCGAGGACGATCCAGCCGAAAAGAACGGGATGCCGCTGATTGATCCGACGCAGACCCCAGCTGCCGATGTAAACGGCCGGGATGTGACCTGGATCGGGCATGCCTCGCTGTTGTTCCGGCACAACGGCGTCAGCGTGCTGACCGATCCGGTTTTCTCGGACCGCGCGTCGCCTTTCAGCTTTAGTGGGCCGAAACGGGTGGTGCCGCCGGCCTATACCGCCGAGACCCTGCCGAAAGTCGATATCCTGATTGTCTCGCATGCGCATTACGACCATCTGGATCTTCCCGGCCTGAAGCGTCTGGCGGCGTTGCAACCAGATATCAGGGTTGTCGTGCCGCTGGGGCTGGCGCGCTATCTGCGCCGTGCCGGTTTTGCCGATGTGACAGAAATCGACTGGTGGCAGGACACAGAGAGAGACGGCACAACGATCACAGCGACACCAGTGCGGCACTGGGCATCGCGTTCGCCTTTCGACCGGAACAAGACGCTGTGGGCCGGGTTCATGTTCCGATTCGAGGATGGCTATCAATTCTATTTTTCCGGTGACACTGGCTACAGCGCCGATTTCACCGAGACGCAGCGGCGTCTTGGCGCGCCGGACTTCGCCGCCATTCCCATCGGGGCCTATAAACCACGTGAATTCATGCGCGAATCGCATTGCAATCCGGAAGAGGCGGTGCAGATCTTTCGCGATCTTGGCGCCGGGCAGGCGATCGGGGTTCATTGGGGGACATTCAAGCTCACGCTGGAACCGCTTGCAGAACCGCCGCAACGTCTTCGTGCGGCGCTGGAAGCGGCAGAAATTCCCGCTGACCGTTTCCGTGCCCTTACCCATGGAGAGCGCTGGGATTTGTAATCCCGGCCTGTTGCCGCAACAGGCAGGCTGTCGCGGCAATTTATCACCTCAGAAACATCCGGTTTGGCTTGCTTTTGACCCCTCGCTGAACTATTCAAGCGTTGGTTTTCTTAGAGGGAGCGGAGAACCTGGTGCCTGAGCTTCTGTCTGAATATTTTCCGATTGCGGTTTTCTTTGCGATCGCCGTGGGACTCGCCATCGCGATGGTGAGCGCATCCCTGTTTCTGGGCAACCAGCGTCCTGACGACGAAAAGATGGCAGCCTATGAATGCGGGTTTGATGCGTTCGATGATTCGCGCCGCCAGTTTGATGTCCGGTTTTATCTTGTCGCGATCCTCTTCATCATTTTCGACCTTGAGGTTGCCTTCCTCTTCCCGTGGGCGGTCTCGCTCGGAGGGATTGGGGTGTTCGGCTTCTGGTCGATGATGCTGTTCCTTGCCGTACTGACCGTCGGCTTCATTTATGAGTGGAAGAAGGGAGCGCTGGAATGGGAGTGATCGATCCCCGCACGGCCGCGCCGATTGGCCCGGGCCCTGAGCAGGACGCGATCCTGAAAGCGGTGGGTGATGAAATCACCAATCGCGGGTTTGTGATCGCCAGCGCCGACAAGCTGTTCAACTGGGCACGTTCCGGTTCGCTCTGGCCGATGACCTTCGGCCTTGCCTGCTGCGCTGTGGAGATGATGCATTCGGCCTCCAGCCGCTATGACATGGACCGGTACGGCATGCTGTTCCGTCCGAGCCCGCGCCAGTCGGATGTGATGATTGTCGCCGGTACCCTGACCAACAAGATGGCGCCGGCGCTTCGCCGTGTTTATGACCAGATGCCTGAGCCACGCTGGGTTCTGTCGATGGGATCATGCGCCAATGGTGGGGGCTACTACCATTACTCATACGCTGTCGTCCGTGGATGCGACCGGATTGTTCCGGTTGATGTCTATGTGCCGGGTTGTCCGCCGACAGCAGAAGCTCTGATCTACGGGTTGCTGCAGCTTCAGAAGAAGATCAGGCGTACCGCAACCATCGCACGCGGCTGATTGGAACAGAGTTGTGGGGGACAGCGCCGCGGTGTCTGGCGCCATACCCCTGTTAGATCAATGTCAGGCAC
>JAKMFG010000110.1 GCA_022425565.1 Alphaproteobacteria bacterium | reverse complement strand
GAACTACCCTTCGAACCTCTTCCAAATGGAGACTAGATTGAAACAAATTCTCGGTGCCCTTGCCATTTGCCTTCTTGCGTTCACCAGTCTTGCATTCGCCGGTCCGGCGTCGGCGTCCAACCGCCTGCAGGTCGTGGCGAGCTTTTCAATTCTCGGCGACATGGTCCGGCAGGTGACGGGCGATCTGGCGGACGTCACCACAATCGTCGGACCTGATGCCGACGCGCATCTCTACCAGCCGAACACAGCAGATGCCAAAGCAGTGGCGGGCGCGGACATCGTGTTCGTAAACGGTCTCGGCTTCGAGACCTGGTCGGACTCGCTGATCAGCAATGCCGGCGGCGACGCAAGCGTGATTGTAGCAACCGCTGGTGTCAGGCCGATTCTCGTTGATGGCGAGATCGATCCCCATGCCTGGAACGCGCTGACCAACGGCGTCATCTATGTCGAGAACATCGCCGCTGCGATGGCCGCGGCGGATGCCGGCAATGCCGATACCTATAAAGCGAACGCGGCTTCATATATCGCCAAGCTGCGGGCCCTTCATGCCAGCGCTGCGGGCACATTCGCATCGCTCCCGGAAGGCGGCCGCACCGTGGTGACGGCGCATGATGCCTTTGGCTATCTGGCTGATTCCTACGGGCTGAATTTCCTGGCGCCGGTCGGCATCGATACCGAGGCTGAGCCGTCGGCGAGTGAACTTGCAGCCCTTATCGCACATCTGAAGGAAGCCGGGGCCGGCGCGCTGTTCGTCGAGAACATCACCAGCCCGGCGCTGATCGAACAGATTTCGAAGGAAACCGGGCTGAAGATCGGCGGACGTCTGTTTTCCGATGCCCTGTCGGAGCGCGGCGGTCCGGCAACAAGCTATGTCGCCATGTTCGAGCATAATCTGGAGGCCATCATGACGGCCCTTCAGGACAGCGGCAGCTGATACAGGGCAGATACAAAAAACCAAAAAAGGCAGGGCTCCGGCCCCGCCTTTTTCATGCCTGATATGCAGCCTGTTTGATCTTACAGGATCTGGCTGAGGAATTCCTTGGTGCGCGGGTCCTTGGCTTCATGGAAGAAAGTCGCCGGCGGGCCGTGCTCGACGATCACGCCATTATCGGTGAAATAGATATGGTCGGCGATCTCGCGCGCGAACCCCATCTCGTGTGTCACCAGGATGCAGGTCATGCCCTCTTGCGCGAGGTCCTTGATGGTGACGAGAACCTCTTTCACCGTTTCCGGGTCGAGCGCGGCTGTCACCTCGTCGAACAACATCACATCGGGGCTCATCGCCAATGACCGGGCGATGGCGACACGCTGCTGCTGGCCGCCCGACAGCTCGCCCGGATAGGCGTCTTCCTTGCCCTCGAGGCGAACCTTCTTCATCAGCTCGCGCGCACGCTGGCGGACATCCTCTTCCTGTTCCTTCAGCACCAGCATCGGCGCCATCATGATGTTCTCCATCGCCGTCTTGTGCGGGAACAGATTATATTGCTGGAACACCATGCCGACCCGCTTGCGAAGCGCCAGCTTGTCGAGCTTCGGGTCGGTCAGGTCGATGCCTCGGACCTTGATCACGCCGCCCTGAATGTCGTTCAGGGCGTTGACACAGCGGATCAGGGTGGATTTGCCCGATCCCGACGGCCCGATGATGCAGACCACCTCGCCCTTCATCACATCGAGCGAAACACCCTTCAGCACCTGCAGGTCGCCGAAATATTTATGCACGTCCCTGATCGAGACGATGGGGTCCTTTTCGGTCCATTCAGCCATGGATGCCTCCTAGAGCTTGACCGCATACCGGCGTTCGAGCGCAATTGTGATGCGCGCGATCGGGTAGCAATAGATGAAGAACAGGACCAGTGCGAAGGAATAGAACGGCACCAGCAGTTCAGGGTGATTGTTCTCGGCTTCCATCGCCTGGCGCGACAGGGTGATGATCTCCTCTACGCCCAGCAGGGAGCAGAGTGGCGTCGCCATGGTCAGGATGGCGTACCAGTTCATCCAGGGCGGGATCATCCGCTTGAAACATTGTGGCAGGATGATCCGCCACATCATCTGGCGGCGCGTAAAGGCAAGGCTTTCCGAGGCTTCCCACTGTGCGGTCGGCACCGACTGCACGGCACCGCGCACGATCTCAGAGATATTGGCCATGATCGGCAGCGACAGGCCGAAAACCGCCTTCATCCAGTCGGGAATAGAGATGATATAGCCGAAAATCACGATCTCGAACGGCAGCGCCAGAAGCACGATGAACAGGATCACCAGCCAGGGCGAATTCCGGAACAGCTGCGTGAAGAACCATGACGGCCGGCTGATCACCGCAAATTTCGACACCTGGCCAAGGCCTAGCGCCGCACCGGCCAGTGTGCCGAACAGCATCGCGAACATCGAGATCAGGATGTTGAACAGGAAGCCTGACATGAACAGGAACGGCACCCATTTGCCAAGGGTCCCGAACGCCGTCATCACGGTGAACTTGCCGGCTGCCTGAACATAGAACGGCCACAGCAGGATCGGGGCCATCAGCACCAGCACGGTCCACCAGGGAAGATTGGCAAGCCACTGGGTCGCGGTCGGCCCGGCCACCGGCCGTGTGAGCGGCTTCAGGACCGGAAGGTCGGTCGTGGCAGCCCGTCCGATTCCGGGAATGGCACGGCGGGGAATGGCACGGCGGGGGATGGCGCGATTTGTCCTGCTAGCTGCCATAGCCCGGTATCCTCATGCTGGATTCCCACTTGCTCATGCTCATCACCAGAATGCCGACAAGCACCACATAGACGATGAAGACCAGAAGCATCGTCGGATAGAGTGCCGACGGGTAATCGTTCCAGATCGTCACCGACTGGTAGAGCAGTTCAGGCACGGCAATACCGAAGGCCTGGGTCGTGGTCTTTACCAGATTGACCAGATTGTTGTTCAGCGCCGGAAGCGAGACCCGCAACGCCAGTGGCAACACCACATAGCGATAGGACTGGCTTCGCGAGAAGCCGAGGGATTCGGCCGCCTCGCGGGTGCTTTCCGGCACCGCTTCGATACCGGCGCGGAAAATTTCGACATTGAAGGCGCCGGCGAAGAAGGAAAGGGAAATAATCGCCCAGCCGACATTTGAGATGATCGGCACCTCGAGCCAGCCGTCAGGGCTGAAGGTCGGGGTGAACTGGCCAAGCGCGAAATAGAAAAACAGCAGCTGCACATAGGGCGGCGTGTTCCGGAAGAACTGGATATAGCCCTGCACGATGCTGCGAAGGATGACGTTGCGGCTGCCCTGCGCGAAGGCGCCTAGAACGCCGATTACCATCGACAGCGCCAGACAGGCTAGCGACAGCTTGATCGTCATCCAGATTCCCGAGAGGATTTTGCCCTGCTGGACAGGCTGATACATCCAGATGAAGTTCCATCTGGGGTAATCGTCGGCAATCTGCCTGAAAAATTCTGCGATAAATTCCATGACACCAAAATCAGCCCCGCCGGAAGGCCCGGCGGGGCGTCACTCGTTGAGAACGGCTTAGTCGGCCAGCCAGTCTTTCATGCGTGCCTCGTAATCAGCCAGATACTTGGTCGCCTTGATGCCCCACTTCTTTTCGAGGGCGATCAGCGAACCGTCCTGGTGCCACTGGTACTGCATGCCGGACATGAAACGACCGAAGACACAGTTGCGCTCCTTGGAAGGAACGGCCAGGGCCCACGGGTTGTCATCCTCGGAGTTCAGCGGCATTTCGAATGCGTCCCACTCGCCGGAGCTGAGATCGGAGCCGATGGAGGAATCATCATATACCCAGGCGATACACTTCTTGTCGCGAAGCGCCTGCTTGGCCTCGGCGTTGCCGGTGAAGGCAATGACCTTGGCGCCATAACGCTCTTCGACGATCTGGTTGTAGAACGCGCCCTGCTTGCCGCAGACCGGCTTGCCGCGAAGATCTTCCCAGTTCTTCAGGCCAAGCGCTTTCGGCGACATGATGTTGGTGCCGGAAGTGTAGTAGTTCGGGCCGACAATGCCGACGATCTCGCGACGGTCCTTACGGTCTGACATGGTGGCGATCATCAGGTCGATCTTGCCCTGCTCGAGAAACTGCATGCGGTTCGACGACTGCACGGCGACCAGCTCGAGATCGACGCCCATCTTTTCGGCAACGTCCTTGGCCATGTCGATTTCCATGCCGACGATATCGCCGCTGGTGTCACGGAAGCCCCAGGGCTTGTAG
>JAKMFG010000093.1 GCA_022425565.1 Alphaproteobacteria bacterium | reverse complement strand
GCGTTAATCAAGCAATTTCATTGACCTGTTATCGGCCTGTTATCGACCTGTAACCGGCCCTGTTGATGCCCTGCCGGAACGGCGCTTCACAGCCCCGCACACCCTGCTGTCCACCCTGTCGGCCACTCTGCTGTCCAGTCTGTCATCCTCTGATCATTTCCGCCGTTCCCTGCCTGTGCTATCCTTGCCTGAACCAGACATCACCCGCCGTTCGAGGCCAGATTCATGACGCCCCCCGACAGCACAGACAAAGCCTTGCCGCCATCGCCGGAGACCTACCGCTACCCGCCTGCCCCGGGCGGACTGCCGCCGCAGGGCCCGGTCGAGAGCCACGGCGCCGTCTTCACCGAGGCCTATGCCTTCATCCCGCAGGCGGTGATGCGCGACATCGTTACCAGCTTCCTGCCGCACTGGCAGGGGCTGCGTGCCTGGGTGCTGGCGCGTCCGATGACCGGCTTTTCCGAGACATTCTCGCATTACCTGTGCGCGCTAGCGCCAGGCGGCGGCAGCAGCACGCCGGAACCCGACCGCAACGCCCAGGCGGTGATCTTCGTGACCGGCGGCGAATTGCGGCTGAGCATTGACGGTTCGGCGCATGACCTGAAGCCGGGCGGCTATGCCTATATCCCGCCCGGCGCGGACTGGAGCGCCCACGCATCCGGTGAGCGCGACGCCGTCTTCCACTGGGTGCGCAAGCATTATGTCGCCGTCGAGGGGGTCGACCGGCCAGACGCCTTTGTCACCAGCGATGCCGCCACCCCGCCCACTCCGATGCCGGATTGCGACGCGGTCTGGTCCACGACCCGCTTTGTCGATCCGGATGATCTGCGCCACGACATGCATGTGAACATCGTCACCTTCAAGCCGGGCGGCACCATTCCCTTTGCCGAGACGCATGTGATGGAGCACGGGCTGTTTGTGCTGCAGGGCGAGGCCGACTATCTGCTGAACCGCGACTGGGTGCCGGTGAAGGCCGGTGACTTCATGTGGCTTCGCGCCTTTTGCCCGCAGGCCTGCCATGCCAACGGCGACGAGCCGTTCCGCTACCTTCTCTACAAGGACGTCAACCGGCATATGCCGCTTAGCCCCGGCGGCCTGATGAGGGCGCCCGGATGAGAGCAGGCTGACACCATTATGCCGGCACCTGTCTTTAGGACCCTTGAGGGTCATGCGCCCTATGAAGAGACCGTCACCGCCATGGCGGCGCACGCGGCCGCCATCCGCACCGGCAGCGCGGGCGAGGAAGTGTGGCTTCTCGAACATCACTCCGTTCTGACCGGCGGCACCTCGTCCAAGCCCGCGGACCTGGTGAACCCTGGCGGCATTCCGGTGCACCAGACCGGCCGTGGCGGGCAATGGACCTGGCATGGCCCGGGCCAGCGTGTCGCCTATGTGATGCTGGACCTGCAGCGCAGAAATCCCGATGTGCGCGCCTATGTCCATGCGCTGGAAGGCTGGATCATCGATACCCTCGGCAGCTTCGGGATCGACGGGCAGCGGCGTGACGGACATCCGGGAATCTGGGTCGATGGTGAAGGCCGGATGGACAAGGTGGCCGCCATCGGCGTGCGGATCAGCCGCTGGGTCACCTGGCACGGCATCGCGGTCAATCTGGACCCTGCAATGGACGGGTTCGAGGCCATCATCCCCTGCGGGGTGCGCGATGGCGGCGTCACATCACTGCGGCGGCTTGGACTGAATATCGATATGGCAACACTGGATGCCGCGCTGACGGAAAGCTTCGCCGCGCATTTCCCCGAGCCTGATGACGGCTGATCAATAGCCTTCCAGATCCTCAAGATAATCCAGCAGCGCAGTGATGCCCTTTGCGGCATCGCGCCAGTGCCAGTCGGCTGCCACGGATTCACCCATCAGCCCGTCCGTCGGCCCTTCATGATGCAGGATTTCATTGCGGCGCCCGCGAAGCCAGCCAAGGGCCGCTTTGTTGCCGGCATAGGCGAAATCGACGCCATCGACGAACCCGGCCGGGCCGGACTCCTCGTTCGCCACCACATCCACCAGGGTCGCCGCCAGCAACAGCGCCGACAACGGCAGTCCGGCACGCACCGCGCGACGCATCTCGTCCATCAGCGCCGCTGCATGCGGACCAAGGTCACCAGCATCAAAGCCCGACATGCGTTTTTCGAGGCCCGGATCGATCATCGTCAGTCAACGTCACGAAGAAGGGAGAGGAAGTTGTGCGCCTGCTCGATCTCGCTGCGGATGAAGGCGCGCCTGTCCTCGGCCTCCCAGTCGCTGCCCCATTTCTGCACCTGCCACAGCTCGTCGAGGAAGGCCGCCTCGAACAATCCAGCCGCATCCATCCGGCCACGCAGCAGGGCAAGCCCCAGCACTAGAGAGCCGCCGAGCGTCGTCGCCCGGTAGAGCATTCCGAGTTCCCAGTCATCATACGCAGCGGCGGCGGCGCCCAGCGCATCGAGGCTGGCCTGCGGCTGCATCACCGGCATGATGCCGCGCGCCACCTGCAGGGGTGCGCCCAGATCGTTGCCCGCCCAGTCCAGCCACGGACCCCAGCCCTTGGCCTGATGGGCGGCGAGATCGGCATCCTCGTCATCCTGATAGCAGATCAGATCATTGCCGCCATAGGCGGTAAGCTCGGACAATATGGCGTGACGCTGCGTTGTCACCCGGTCGATCACCGTCACCGCAAGGCTGAAGACGGGCATGCTGCCAGCGTCGATCTCCTCGCCCTGTGCGTCCCATTCCGCCGCGACGGCCGCGGCAAGCGCTGATGTCGGCAGCCGCACCGCGCTTCCCGCCGGCGTCTTCACCGCGCGCCCGTCCAGATGGATGGCGACACCATCTGCCTCACCGGCGGTCGTGACTGACTTGTAAAAGCGTTTCTTCGCTGACATGGAACCCCGCCCTGAAGCTGGTGTGCTGTTATCGTCTGGCGGCAAACTGCCAGTCTGCGCCCGGCACCGCAAGGCCGAGTGTGGCCAGTGTATCGCGGAAATGGGCCGGCAGCGGCGCCTCGATCAACGTTCCGTCGGCAAGCCGCAGCCGCCAGGCATGAAGATGCAGCTTTCCGGCGATGCCGCCTCCGGGATGCGCGCCGGGATGCACGCCGCGATGTGC
>JAKMFG010000084.1 GCA_022425565.1 Alphaproteobacteria bacterium | reverse complement strand
GTCAGCGCAAACAGCAAGGCAAGCGCGGCAAGCTCGACGGCCGTTCCGCGCCAGCGCCGATGCCAGAGCGCCTGGGCAAAGCAGACGATAACAGCCATCCCGACAATCACCGTCAGAACATCAATGCCTTGCCAGAGAAGCGCCGTATCGCGTCCAGTCAGATAGCCGAAGATGACATCGACCCCGTCATGATGCATCTGGCTGATGCCGACAATGACCAGTCCGCCATGGGCCAGAATCTCGGCGCTACGAAGCCAGCCGGTACCGTGGCGCGCATCACCAGCACCAAAATGCAGCATGCTGATTATCAGGAAGCCCAGCAGGCAACCGGTCGGCGCCAGCATCCATGCCCCGACGACAAGCCCGGCCATCGCGATATAGAGCACCAGAAACCGGATGAAATGGGAAATTTTGCGAGTGAGCCCGAGATGGATGGCAATTGCCCCGTCAAGCGCGCCATGTGGCAGACCGATCAGCACTATGGCCGCCAGCGCCGCAAGGTCGAGCGGCGCCATCGCCGCAATGGACGTCATCATTTCCATCATCCCGCCTCGGCCGTGCGGTGTGGCCGCCTGCCGGCCAGAAGACGGATAAGTCCGCTCAGGAACGGGGCCTTTGGCATCGCCATGATCACTTTCAACCGCAATGGCCAGTCTGCCTCGCCGCTGAGAAACCTCGCGAACTCGTCACCGTCGAGCGCACGCCCCATCCGCAGGAACAGCTCGGGAGCCCGCTCCGGCCAGTGGCGCAGGACGGTCAGCAGAACCGCATCCATCCACAAATCGACACGGCGGTGCGGCACGGCAAAACCGAGCTCGCGCCCCTCACGTGCTGCGGCGATGGCACGGTCGATCTGTTTCTGGATAAAGGGGAAGGCATAGCCGCTCGATGGGCGGATCGCGCCGCCATTGCCGCCAATGCCAGGAATAGAGGGGGCACGCTGCGGCAGGATGCCAAGCGGGATCACCCCGCGTTCGATGCGCAGTGTCTCGAATTCTTCAAGCCCGAAATGGGTCTCCAGATAGGTCGTGATTTCCTGTTGATAGTAACTCTCCGGGCATACAAAGGGCGTAAACAGGGTGGATTCAACCAGCGCCTCTTTCGCAGAAAAGGGAAGAAGGTAGATAAAGTGCATGCCGTGCGACTGGTCCACACGAAAATCCATCAGGATGGCGGTGTCAGGATCAAAAATCGCGCGCCGGCTTCGCACCTCGAGGCCAAGAAAATGCTGCAGCATCATGCCGTCCGGCACCGGTGGGGGGCGGCTGTCAAAGACAAGATCTGCCGCTGTCGCGGCTTCCTCGCCCGCCAGGGTTGCAACGCCGGCCCGCTGGGCCATGTCACGGCAATGTGCCGTCCAGTCCAGCCGGTGAAGCGCGGTATAGGGCCTTTGCTGTGATCGCAATACAGCCTTTCCCTGTCCCGTCACGATCGACCAACTGTGCCAGCGCTTGCGCGCCAGACTGCTGGCGGCGGCGAGGCCCGGCCCGGCCCAGAACCCCCAGATATGGTCTGTCTCCGGCGGGGCGCCTTGCGGCCTGACAAGTGTCAGCTTGTGGTTCGCCAGTTCATGGGCGCGCGCCGCCAGCGACAGCGCCGCGCAGCCGTCACCTAGGACGTGGACCTGTCGCATGGTGTGGTCAGGCGACATAGGGCAGCCCCCGCAGCGCTGCATGGAGGCGGTCGTCATGTACCGACGTTCCCATGCCGATCCGGCGACGGAAACTTCCCAGCGCCAGCAGCGAACATCGCAGCTTGGCCGCCTTGCCGGTCACCTGCCTTCCGGCATGCCAGGCGAGGTCTGCACTACGAAGCTGGATACCGATCTGCCGATAGACCCTCGCCGCCACGCCGATGGCAAGATGTGCCCGCCATGGCAGATAGCGATATCCACGCGCCCCACTGGAATAGAAGGTCTCGGCAAGATCCAGAAGCCTGCCGGCAGAAGCGGTCACGTCGCGCGCAAGCTCGCTGTCCGGCGCCCTTGCTGCGGCACGGATTTCGGCCGGGCTTGCATGGCCGACCCAATCGCCGGGAACATAACGCCGGTTCATGCCGGCATCTTCTAGAATGTCGCGGGCGATGTTGGTGAGCTGCATGGCAATGCCAAGGTCAATGGCATGCGCCCGTGCTGCCGGCGTGTGGCAGTCGAGAACGTGGCACATCAGCAGGCCAACGGTTCCCGCTACCCGGTAAGCGTAGCGCAGCAGCGCCGCCTCGTCGCTGAGCGCCACCTCTTCGGCCTGATCCTCGAGAAGACCGTCGATCAGCGCCACAAGCACATCCGGCGGAAAGTGCTTTTCCCGCATCAGCGGCAGGAATGCAATGAACGCAGGATCGGCTCCTTCATGGCCGGCAATCAGATCGGTGCGGATGGCGGCAAGACGGGCTGGGCCGTTCTTTATATCGCCGTCCGCCATATCGTCGAGAAGACGGCAGAAAGCATAGAGCGAGGCCGCATCACTTCCCATGCGCTGCCCCAGAAAACGGCGCGCCCAGTGGAAACTCTTGCCGTTGGCGGCAAGCGATTGCTCGGATGTCAGCTCTTCGTTCGACATCGGTACCGGCTCCCGCCGTCAGGCCCTCTGTGCCAGCCTTCCGCTGGCGGTGGCCGCCCGGTCTTCCTCTTCAATAAGTCGCTCGACAACCTTAGCAGAACACAAGACGCCTGGCATCCCTGCTCCCGGGTGCGCGCCGGCGGCAGAAAAATACAGGTTCGGGATATGCGGGTCGCGGTTGTGGTAGCGGAACCATGCCGATTGCGTGAAAATCGGCGCGATCGAGAAGCCGGCGCCATGCATCGAGCGATAGTCGCGCTTGAAATCTTCCGGCGTCATCCAGAAATCATCGGTGATGGCCTCGCCGAGGCCCGGCATGATGGTCTCTTCCAGCGCCTTGACAATGCGGTCGCGAAGCCTTGGCCCCTCAATTTCCCAGTCCACATCACCAAGAAGATTCGGCACCGGGCAGAGCACATAGAAGCTGTCGCAGCCTTCCGGCGCGAAGCTGCTGTCGGTGGCGGTCGGTCGGTGAAGATAGAGCGAAAAATCATCAGCGAGGATCTTGCGGTCGAAGATATCGGCAAGCAGCTCGCGATAGCGCGGCCCCATCCAGATGGTGTGGTGCGCGACGTCGGGATACTGTTTGCGCGCCCCGAAGAACAACACATAGAGGCCCATCGAATATTTTGTCGCGGCCTCGGGAATTGCCCGCTTCGACCGTGTCTCGCCAGGCAACATCTGCTGATAGACCGTCGGCGGATCGCCATTGCAGATCACACGATCCGCAATATAGCATCTGCCATCTGTGGATGCGGCGCCAGTGGCGCGCCCAGCATTCATGGTGATCCGCTCGATATCCACACCAAGCTCGACATTGACACCGGCGCGCTCGAGAAGTCGGTGCAGTTCCTCGACAAGCTTGCCGGTGCCACCCATGCAGAAGAACACGCCCCAGCGCCGCTCCAGATAATGGATCAGCGTATAGATCGAGGTGGTTGTGAACGGATTGCCGCCGACAAGCAGCGGATGAATCGAAAAGGCCTGGCGAAGCAGCGGATGCTTGATATGGCGGTTCACAAGGCTGGCGACGGTGTGATAGCTGCGAAGGCGCAGCAGCGAGGGCACCTGCGCCATCATTGTCATGAATCGGGTAAACGGCTTGTCGGCGAGTTTTTCGAACCCAACCTCGAAAATCTGACGGGATGTCTCAAGCAGTCCTGCATAGCCGGCCACATCACGTGGCGAGAAACGTTCGATCTCGGCGTTGGTATCCTCGACCGTGGCGCGGTAGTCGAACTGGTTGCCGTCGTGAAAATGAAAACGGTACCAGGGATCGAGTGGCCGGAAGTCGAGATGATCCTCGCGGCGCTCTCCGAACAGCTCGAACAGTTCGTCGAACAGGAATGGTGCTGTGATCACTGTCGGGCCAGCATCATGCCGAAAGCCACCCCGTTCAAACACCTGCGCACGCCCGCCAATGGCATCCAGCCTGTCGACCAGCGTCACAGAATAGCCGCGCGCGCGCATACGCAGGGCAGCCGCAATACCACCGAAGCCCGCACCGATTACGAGCACATCGCTCTGCCGGGCAGGCCCGGTCTTGGATGGCGGGGCCGCGGTATCCTGAATAGCCGAGGGGGCTGGTGTCATAATGCTTGCGTCAGGCCTGGTTGATCGAAGCCGCAGACTTCAGACATACCTGTTGCAGAAGCTGCTGTATAGGCGTTATCACGGCCACCATTTCGGGCGGGAGCATGTCGGCAAGGCCGGTCGCATCGTTGAGCATCGCATTCATCCGCCGCGCCGCCTCAAACAGGGCGGGCGAGCGCCGCAGCTCGGCAAGCCAGTCGTCAAACCCGTCATCCGAGCCACTCGCATACCAGTCGTCAAATGCGGCCAGACGGCCGGCATCCAGCGACTGACGGAAGAGCACGACGACACCGTTCGGGGCACGGCGCGCCATGTCCGAACCGCAGGTGTTGGCACCGTCGCTTCCCGAGAAATTCAGAATATCGTTGCCAATCTGATAGGCATTGCCAAGCGAGCGGAAGCAGGCACCGATCGTTGGTGCAGCCCCGCCATGGAGAGCCATCGCAGCGATTCCCTCGAGAGGCGCGGTCAGCAATGGCGCGGTCTTGTCACCGGCACCCTGAAGGTAATGGTCCCAGTCGGTGACTGGAGCCGGATCGAATTCATGCGCCTCACCAACGGTTGTCGTCTTCATGTGGGTAGCGAGAATCTTCAGCAGCATCGGAGTCTGCGCGCGTTGCGCAGCCTCTGCGGCGAGCTCGAAGGACAACGCAATCAGCCAGTCGCCGAGGGTAAGCGCGACATCCCGTCCAAATTTCGACCAGACCGCCGGGCGTCCGCGGCGCAGCTGGTCGCCGTCACAAATGTCGTCATGGATAAGCGACGCGTTGTGCAGAACTTCGATGGCTACCGCCCAGTGAAGGGCCGCCGTCCGGTCGACCTTTAGAAGATCAGCAGCGCGGAGCGCCATTTTTGCGCGGAGCATCTTGCCAGGGGCAGCAAAATGATGTGTTGCGGCGTCGGCGAGTGTCTGCCCCGGGGCCGGCATTCTTTCAAGAATGAAATCGTGAATAATCTCGGAAGTGGACTTCGATATAGAAAGTCCGGATCCATGCTCGGCAAATGCCTTTTTGGAGGGTGTAGACAGGTCAGTCATAAAATCCGCACCTTCCCGCGCAACAAGATGATTCACAAAACGTCATTAAGAAAATGTGATGAAGGGCGACGTGGGGGTGCCGCCCTTCATCATTAGGTCATTTAGGCTTTCGCTTCGGTCTCGGTGACCGCAACGTTCCAGATGATCACACCGAACGCAATTTTGTTCAGTACGTCAGCCAGGTTGTAGATCACGTTGAGCGAGTCTGCAGCGCTGCCCGGATCACCGGTTGCCAGGTAACCATAGAAGTAGCCGAGCGGATAGATCGCCCAGCCGATGGTTACAATCCAGCGCATGGTCGAGAAGGCCGACTTGACCGACTCAGGTGCCTGCTCTGCGGAGAGCTTGCCGGCTTCACCAGCGAAGATCTCGTACAGAATGTAGAACCAACCGGCCATACCGATGACAAAGCCGAGCCACGCATTCATGTAGCCAACCTCGCCGGCATAACCACCGACCAGCATGATGAGCGTACCTACTGTCAGGCGCCAGAAGATGCCAGACGATACGTTGGCGATCGCGCGCAGGATCAGGTAGAACTCGATCATCAGAAGCGGAACAGTGATGAGCCAGTCGATATAACGATATACCGTCGGTGTCTCACCAGTAGCGACCCACACGTCACGCATGTAGAAGTAGTGCACGGCTGCGACGAGAGTCACGAGACCGGACACGGTAAGCGAAGTTTTCCACTTGCCTTCTACGCGCTGCGTTTCGATGAAGAAGAACGCGGTCGAAGCGACCAGCGCCATCGAGATCAACCAGAAAGAGATGCCGACAAAGTCGTCACTCTTGAGGTTATCACCTGCAGCAAACGCAACAGTGGGTGTGATGGCCAACGCTGCCGCAGTCAGCAGCGTTTTCATGGCCTTACCCTTGAAGAGTTTCATTTTGTACCTCCGTTAACGAAAAGGTACGGACGAATCGCCATGCCTTAGCGACATAATGACCCACCCGTCACGCAGTAACCATATTGAGACAAACAGCCCCGGCGCAATTGCTAAGGGGCCTGTTTATGGCCACCTCATCAAAACCAAGTTTTTGTTGTTTATTAACAATTGGTTATGGCGTGAAAAACAGTTTTATCATTTCAGCAAGATTCAGGCACCAATTTTGGCAACAATCGATTTTTATTATTCATTTACAATAACTTATAAAATTGTCATACAAAATACCAATTCTAGTCAGAACCCATGTTTTCCACCGCGCCAGCACCCGTCAGGCCCGGTTTTCAGCCCGTTCCGGGGCAACAATTGCGGGAGTCGCCCGTGCCTTGATCGAAGGCTGGCATTTGGCCCTGGCGTTGAGTGTGGTTTGGATGACTTCTGGCACCACCGGGCTGGTTGCCCGAGAATCGTTGACAGTTTGCCCTGAAATCGCCTAGTTCGTGCCTACCCTGTTTAGCCAGGCGCTCGCCAGACGGTCGCCATTTCTCGTGATCCGGGTAGAGCAAGGACCAGCAGAAATGCAGAGTTCGCAGACGGCACATCCGATATTCACCTTCGCTGACGGCGAAATGGGGCCTATTTCCAATACACTGATCCGGTCCATCGAGCGCTTCAGCGGCCAGCCGAGGATTCGCAAACTCTATTTCGACTATGTCGAGGAAGACCGGCCTTATGCCGGTTTCTGGGCGGATGCGCTGGACAAGCTGAACATCAGCATCGACCTGCAGCGAGACACCGGCGCTATGATACCCCGCACCGGCCCCACTCTGGTCGTCGCCAACCATCCCTATGGCGTGATTGACGGGCTTGTGCTTTGCGCGCTGATGGCAGAAGTGCGGTCCGACTACAAGATCATCACGCATCGGGTGCTGAAACAGGCGCCCGCGACGATGGACAAAATCCTGCCGATCGATTTCGACGAGACCGAGGCCGCGCTCGCCACCAACATTGAAACGCGCCAGCAGGCTGCCGAATATCTGAAGCAGGGCGGTGCCGTAATCATCTTCCCGGCTGGCGCCATTTCGTTTGCGCCGAATCTTGTTGGCGATGCCTATGACAAGGAATGGAAGACCTTCGCTGCCAAGCTGGCGATGCAACCCGGCACGGTGACGGTGCCGTTCCTGTTTGACGGCCAGAATTCGCTGCTGTTCCAGGCCGCTCGCAAGATCAGCCTGACACTTGCCTACTCGCTGATGTTCCGCGAGATCTGCAAGCTGATGGGCACCACGGTGTCGCTGACAATGCGTCCACCTGTTCACGCCACGGAGCTGAAGTCTTTTGGCAACCGCAAGGCCGTTACGCAATGTCTTCGTGACCGCACCTACGGCATCATCTAGTTCTGGTCTTTGGCATCACCGTCCTTGGCAGCGTCCTTGGCAGCATCCTTGTTTGGGGATCTGGACGCAGTGGCACGCGGGGCGCGGGTCACCATCTTCAGGAACACCATCACAAAGATCACCATCGCGACATAGAGGATGATTACCTCGGGGTTGTCCTGCATGCTTTCGTGAAGCGAGTCGTTGAGGCAGACGAAATCGCGCCGAAATTCGCCAACGGAATCGTTTGCTGACAGAACCTCGCAGGCGTTCGGGCTGTCTGCTTTTGTTGTTGATGCCATGTCAGCGCACTCCTAGCTGGTCGCTCAGAAGAACATCCTTCAGGATCATGAGCGTGAAATATCCCGCATTCACCATCACGATAAAGCTGATGGCAAAACGGATTTCGGGTTGCAGCGCGTCATCCAGAAGACGTTTGAAAAAGCCGCGTCCCAGTAGAATTGTAAATTCGATCACATAGAGCGAGATCACACCCGCATTCAGGAACAGCACGGTGGCCACACCGCTGTGCCGCCCGACCGCGATGCTGCATCCGGCAACAAGCATGGCGAGCGCCGTTGCCGAGGCCAGCGAGCCGGTCCGGCTCGTGACCAGCATTGGAACACGCTGCAGGAATGAGGTCGGCTGCGTTGCCGCCATGCGGAACAGGGCAAACATGCCGGCAAGATGAACGGCAAAGATCAGCGCGAGCTTGGCACGCGCCAGCTCGTCAAACTGGCTGAAAATATAACCAGCTTCCTGAAACCCCGTCATCAAACCAAGCCTGCCATCATTATCCAGACTTGGCAGATGGGGGTTTCAGGGCGCGACGTCAATCATCTGGCGATGTGGCGTCTGAACTGCCCGACCGGACCCAGCAGCCCGCAACATGGTCATTGACCATGCCGATCCCCTGCATGAAGGCGTAGACGATGGTGGAACCGACAAAGCGGAACCCCCGGCGTTTCATGTCTTTCGAGATCCTGTCACTGAGTGGTGTAGAGGCCGGCATTTCACCAAGGTCGGCGAAGTGGTTGACCTGCGGTCGCCCGTCGACGAACCCCCAGAGATAGGAATCGAAACTGCCCAGCGAGTCCTGAATTTCGAGAATGGCACGGGCATTGCCGCGGGTGCTGTAGATTTTCAGCCTGTTGCGGACGATCCCTGCATCCTCGCGAAGCGCATCGAGCTGTGCATCGCTCATGGCGGCAACCAGATGCAGATCGAAATCATGAAAGGCCGCCTTGTAGCCAGCACGCTTTCTGAGGACCACGTCCCAGCTGAGTCCGGCCTGCGCACCCTCCAGCGTGAGCATCTCGAACAGATGCCTGTCATCATGGACCGGCACGCCCCACTCGGTGTCGTGGTAATGTGCGAGGATGTTCTGGCCCGCGCGGTTGCCGAAACAGCGCCGCACCCCGTCTGGTGAGCTCAGCTCGTCTTTCATCCTGCCTCCTATGCCTCGCCGATCAGCAATGTGCGCGCCAGCAATGTGCCGCCCGAGATCAGCATCAGGCCGATCAACACCCGCGGATACAGGGCGTCCGGCATCCGGCGAAACAGCATCAAGCCGATGATCGCGCCGAACATGCTCGCCGGAAGGACAAACCCGAGATTGTAGAGCACGTCCGGCGTGAACACGCCTTCAAGGGCCAGCAACACCGTCGCCACCAGCAGGATTACCATGCTGAAGGGCTGCATGATTCCGCGCTGCACCGCCTTTGGCCAGGGACGAAGCGCCAGCCACATCGACGGCAGCGCGCCCGACAACCCGGCCATTGCGCCGAGCACGCCGCCGACAAACCCGATCCCCGCTTCGACAAGGGTCCAGTTCCCCTCGATGGCAGGCAAGGTGCGCCGGAAGGCGAAATAGCCGCCATACAAGAGCAGCATGCCGCCAACAAGAAGCGACAGCAGTTGCGTATCGATCAAACCAAGAAGCACCGTCCCGATCGGAATGCCGGCAAATGCCGGCAGGATGAAAAGGGCCAGCCTGCGTCTGTCGATGCTGTGGCGTACCTGCCAGACACCCGGCACTCCGGTGACAAGACTGCATATAAGAGCAATGGCCACCGCCTGTTGCGGGGGCATGACCTGCAGCAGCCAGCCAAGAGAGAACAGCGCGGTCCCGAACCCGGCAAGGCCGTTCACGAAACCGCCGCTGAGGCCCGCGGCGAGAAGGAAGACAAGCAACATATCCATGGAAAGAGCAACGCGTCCGGATGGTGGTGTCGGCCAGAGCCTACGCCCAAAGCAGGGCTGCCGAAACCCCTCCTGTTTTGCTGTTGCCCGCCGTCGGCGAACGCGTCACAGTCAGCGGGTTATGAAAGCTGATTACATTATTGTCGGGGGTGGCTCCGCAGGATGTGTGCTGGCAGCGCGCCTCAGCGAGGACCCTGCGGTTTCCGTCATTCTGCTCGAAGCCGGCGGCGAAGACCGCAACCCCCTCATTCATGTTCCCGCCGGCTATATCAAGACGATGGTCAACCCGGCGATGAACTGGATGTTCGAGACCGAACCGCATGAAGCCAGCAACAACCGCCGGATCAAACAGCCGCGCGGCAAGGTGCTTGGCGGGTCGTCCTCGATCAACGCCATGCTCTATGTACGCGGCCAGGCGGCCGACTATGACGGTTGGGCACAGCGCGGCAATCTGGGATGGAGCTACCGCGATGTGCTGCCTTATTTCCGTCGTGCCGAACATTGCGAATTCTCCAGTGATGACGACGAGTTCCACGCCAAGGGCGGCCCGCTCAATGTCAGCGGCTTGCGCAATGGGTACGAGGCGCTGGACCTGCTGATCGAGGCGGCGAAGAGTTGCGGCTACCCGCACAATCCCGACTATAACGGCGCCAGCCAGGACGGCTTCGGCTATTATCAGGTGACGCAGAAAAACGGCATGCG
>JAKMFG010000134.1 GCA_022425565.1 Alphaproteobacteria bacterium | reverse complement strand
GGTGGGCGTGACAGGGATTGAACCTGTGACCCCTACGATGTCAACGTAGTGCTCTCCCGCTGAGCTACACGCCCCATTTCAACGCCACATACAGACACCCGTCTGGGCAATGCGGCGGTGCCGGGTTTGCCGGAAAGATGACCAGCTTATGCAACTGGCGCCAGTCCGGCCGGCGGGTCAGAAGGCAGCTGTGTGGCCGCCCTCAAGGCGTGTAGTTCTGCACCAAGCGTCGCCTTTCCGCAAGCCCCTTTTTCATATGCCCGATGCCTGTCGGCGCAAGCCGATGCCGCATATCCGCGCAGGGATACGCAGTCTATGGGAGACACGCCAAAACCGTGCTAGCGTCTGCACATTATGAGCAGTGTTTTGACCGATGAGATGCCACCGGACGATTTCGGGGTAACCACGTCCGGCGAGGTGTCCGGGTCTGGTCGCGACAACGTGCCTGCTCCTGCGATCCCGTCATCCAAATCCCCGATATTGGAACAGTTCGATATCGACGATACGGCGCTACCTACTGTTATTGTGCCCGATACGCTGCTCGAGGACCCGGGCTACGACTCCTTCGACATCTATGAAACTGCAGGCACCCAGTCTGCTGTCGTCGCCTCATGCCCACATGCCGGCCGCGGCTATCCCGCAGGCATGCTGGCCGCAGCCAGCCAGCCTGTTGAAGCCCTTCGAGGGCTTGAAGATTTCGGTGTCGACTGCCTTCTTCCCAGCCTTGCGACGGTCGGAATTCCAACTCTCGTCAACCGTGTCTCTCGTGCCTACCTTGATGTGAACCGTGACCCGTCCGCGCTCGACAGCGCCATGTTCGAGGGCCCGGTGGATGCGGCCAAGCCCTGCCATCATGTGCGTGCCGGGTACGGTCTGATCCCGAAACTCACCGCGGCGCGCAAGCCCATCTATGCACGGCGTCTGGATGCCGCTGAGGCATCGCTCCGCACGGCCATTGTCCACACACGCTATTACGCTGCACTGGCGCGCCTTACCTCAGCGGCGATGCAACAGCATGGCCATGTCCTGCTGGTGGATTTTCATTCGATGCCGGGCCAGGACAGGATGAACAACGCGCTTCCGGACATCATCTTTGGAGACGGGCACGGCACGACACTCAACAGGGCCACAGCCGATTTGGTTTCCGGTTTTTTCAAGGATGCGGGCCTATCTGTCGGGTGGAACCACCCCTATGCCGGGGGCCACATAACCCGTAGCAATGGCGATGCGCGCACGGCACGCCAGGCATTGCAGATCGAGATCAACCGAAACCTCTATATGCAGGGGCCGGCCCGGCTCGACCGGCACCAGACGCTTGCGCTGCGCGAGACAATCAGTGCCTTCGGCGCATTCCTTGTCACAACCATCGGGGACAGCGGCGCAGTCACCGGAGCGGACTAGCGCTTGCGTGCCTTACTGGCATAGGGGTTTTCGCCCTTGCGCATGACCATCCGCACAGGAATGCCCCACAAGCCGAAATCATTCCGCAGGCCCGTCGTCAGATAGCGAAGATAGCTTTCGGGCAGATCGGCCGGGCGGCTGACAAACAGCGCGAATGTCGGCGGACGAGTCTTGATCTGGGTCATGTAGCGGATTCGCAGCCGGCGTCCCTCCACCAGCGGCGGCGGATGCGCTTCCAGCATACCCTCCAGCCACCGGTTCAGCCTGCCGGTGGAAACACGTGTGTTCCACAGGCCGTACATCTCGTCGGCTGCGGCAAGCATCTTGTCGAGACCACGCCCATGAAGGCCGGATGTATGTACAACCGGCACCCCGCGAAGCTGCGCCAGTGATGTTTCCAGCCTGTCGTCAATTCCCTGCGCTGCCGCCTGCCTGTTGCGCACCACATCCCACTTGTTGGCGCCTATGACAACGGCGCGCCCTTCCTCGGCGATCAGCCTAGCGATCGCAAGGTCCTGACGATGCAGTTCTTCAGTGGCGTCGATAAGCAGCACGCACAGATGCGCATACTGTATGGCGCGAAGGGCATCCTCGACCATCAGCTGCTCGACCTTGTTGCTGATCCGTGCCCTGCGCCGCATACCGGCGGTATCGACGAGCTTGTAGGGGCGCCCCTTCCAGGTGAAGGGAAGTTCGATCGAATCGCGTGTAATCCCAGCCTCGGGACCGGTCAGCAGCCGATCCTCGCCAAGAAGCCGGTTGATCAGCGTCGATTTGCCCATATTCGGCCTGCCGACAACCGCAATCCGCATTGGCTGCTGGGACTGCTCATCCTGCCAGACCTCAACAGGGTTGCCCTCCTCATCGAGAGGTGGCTCGTCATCACCGCTGATAATATCGACGTCGTCATCATCCGGTTCGGCCAGCATATCGATACCGACCATACTGGCACCTTCAATGATGGCATCGTGAAGATCGACAAGCCCCTCGCCATGTGCCGCCGAAATCGGCACTGGTTCTCCAAGCCCGAGCTCCCACGCCTCGGCAAGACCAGCTGCACCGGCACGACCCTCGCATTTGTTAGCAAGAAGCACGACATGCGCGCCGGCGCGACGTATCTGATCGGCAAAGAACTTGTCCGCCGGCGTCACTCCGGCACGGGCGTCGATCATCATCAATGTGAAATCAGCGGCATTGATCGCGCGTTCCGTCTGCCGGCGCATGCGATCTTCCAGACTGCCGGTCGAGGCTTCTTCCAGGCCGGCCGTATCAATGATACGAAATTGCAGTCCGGCAAGCTGGGCATCGCCCTCGCGCCGGTCGCGCGTGACTCCAGGCTGGTCGTCGACAATGGCGTGCTGCCTGCCGATCAGTCTGTTGAACAGTGTCGATTTGCCGACATTCGGCCGCCCGACGATGGCAATGGTGGCGGTCATGATAAAACTGCCAGACTCCTGAAATGAACTTGATCTCTAAGGCGCAGCATCAGATGCGCCATACGGTCCCTACTCGACCGCAACTAGCGTGCCGTTATGGCCCATTACAAACATGCGTCCGGCTGCCACCTGGGGTGGTGTGCGGACTTCACGGCCAAGCGAAAGCCGTTCAACCTCTTCACCGCTGTCCGGATCGAAAGAAAACACTGTGCCGGCCAGTGACACGACATGGACACGGTCTCCTGCCACAACTGGCCCGAAATAACGGGGTGGATTCTCCGGCACAACAACATCCAGCGGCACCGCGCCGGCAAGCTCCGTCACCCAACGGATGACACCGTCTTCGCGGCGAATGGCATACAGCCGGCCATCAAGAGACAGAACAAAAACAGTTTCGCCAGCCACCCAAGGCATCTCTATGCCAGCGATGGCGCGCTCCCAGACGGGAAGGCCGTTACGCGCGCTGAAAGCGACGATCCGGCCCGACTGGCCGATCACGAAAATCAGTCCCCCATCATGCACCGGGTGGGCCCGTACATCGCCAAGGTTCTGGATCGGTGTGCGTGGCAGCAGCGATGCCACGGAATCAGTCCACAGCAGCTCGCCACTGCCGGCATCGAAATAGGACACCTCGCCGCCAGCTCCGGCGAGCGCGATCTCGTCATTGGCATAAGCCGGCGCAGGCGCGCCGAACAGGACTGTTCCGGCAGCAATTCCGAGATGCACCCACAGCTCTTCGCCAGAGACGAGAAGATGAACCTTCATATTGCCGTCGAGATCGGTCACAGCCACACGGTCGGCACCGATGATGGTTGGCCCGCCACGCAGCGGAATTTTCATCTCGATGGTCCAGATCAGGTCACCAGACGCCGGGTCCAGAAGCGACAGCGCCCTGCCGCCAGCGTGAACCACAAGTCCCTCCGGCGACAGCGCCAGACCGCCACCGATACCGGGAAGCGGGTCATCACCCTTCTCCTCGATGACGGTCGACCAGATCGCTGCACCGTTCTTGACGTCAAAGGCGTTCACCGTGCCGTCCGGCGACACGGTATAGACCCGCCCGTCACCGACAACGGGAAGTGCGAGTTCGGTCAGATCGGTGCCGCCTTTGCCGATTTTCGAGCTCCAGCTCGTCGACAGCGGAGGCTGCAGCTTTGAATTGCCGCCAGAATGGCCAGAATCAAACCCCGGCATACGGGCCGTACTCAGATTGACCATTTCCGGCAGGCCTGCACCCTCGGCAAGGGCATCAGGCGAGGCCGTTTCAATCACAATTTCAGGCAGAACATTGATTCGGTCGCCAGACAGGATGACTTCCGGCGCCGTGCAAGAGGCCGTCGCCAGCACTAGCGCGCCAAGAGCTGCCAGCGTCAGACCGCGCCCCGGCTTTCCGGAAGACGCGGTTTGCGATGTCGGGCTGGGTAACAGCATGGCTGTGATCCTGTATGGCAGTGAAAGGGGTCGTCCCGGTTCAGGACTGAAGCACCCGTGCAAGCTGTGCCGCGCGTTGTCGGAGCTCTGGTGGTGCACCCTCGAGTTCGATGATTTCCTGAAGCTTTGCTGACGCCGCGTCTCGGTCTCCAGCCTTCAGATCCAGCGCCGCACTCAGTTCAAGTGCGAGCGGCCGCCACGGGCCCGATCCGTTGGCAAGCGGCTCAAGGCGATCCTGCAGGTCTGACGAATTGCTCGATTCCGGCGCGTTCATAACAGACAGGAGCGTTGCGGCATCGCGGTAGAGCGCATCAACAGAAGCATCGGCAGCTATCTCGAGATAAACACCCTCTGCCGCGGCAGCATCCCCGTCACCGGCCTTGCCGGCGGCGATCTGGAAACGTCCAAGAAGTGCATAACCGTCTGTCAGGTCACCAAGTCCGGCCTCGAGCATTGTGACCGCATCATCAGATGCAATCGCCTGACTGTAGAGATCGGCAGAGGCTTCAGCCTGCGACTGCTTCCACGCTGTGAAACCTTGAGAGGCACCGACGCCCAGAACAACGGCCACTGCTGCAGATACAACATATTTGCCATAGCGTGCCCAGACCTGCTTGGCCCGGTCCTGCTTCAGCTCTTCATCGATTTCGTCAAAAATATCAGCCATCTGATAATGTCCCGCCATGGATGCCGGCACGGCAATGGCAGGCCTTTGTTGGAAATTGCACAAACCCGTTGAGCGGGCTCGCCATGCGCCAGGCCGGAAGCGGCATGGGCCACTGGTTGACAGCCAGCGCAAAGCTGCCCCAACATATACACTCAAACACCGATCAGACAACAGAAAAGCAGGTGAACTACGGCCGTGTCACGTGTTTCGATTCCGAAAAAACTCCGCCGCCAACTCTATTTCTCCAGACCTGAACTGAGCCAGATCCTGGCTGCCTACAGTGCCCGGGTTGCCGCAGGCGAATGGCGCGATTACGCAATCGATCATCTGGCCGGCTCGGCAACCTTCTCTATTTTTCGTCATACCCACGAAAACCCGCTCTTCGTGATCGAGAAAAAACAGCGCCATCCCAAGGAGGCGCCACAGTTCATTCTTCGTGATCGCAATAAGGTTTTGTGCCGGTCGAGCGCTGTCGGCGACGTTATCGGCCATTTCAACAAGCTGCCGCGACTCGTCACAGGCTGACCCCGCCCCGGTATCAATTCCGTCCAGTATCAATTCCGCCCGGTATCAATTCCGGAAGGCATCAATTCCGGAAGGCATCAATTCCGGAAGGCATTCATTTACATTCCATTCGGAATCTTCCGACCATGTCGGAATTCACGCTTGCGCCACCATGCCATACAAGTTATCACTAAATTAGAACAAAACATGAACATCTAAACAGCCAACCGCACGCCCTGACTGCTGAAACCGGTGCCGCGGTAATGGTGGAGGCATCCGATGGGCGCATTCAAACGGCGGGTGACAGAGAGCTACGATCCGGCCAACCCGACCACTCTCGGCGATCTCGTAAAGGACGGCTTGCGGGTTTTCTGCTGGTGCCACCGGTGTGGCCACAATGCGGAGATCGAGACCGCGCCACTGATCGCCAGGCTTGGCCCGATGTTTCCAGTGCCCGAACTGGGCAGCCGCATGCGCTGCACATCATGCGAGGCACGCGATGTTGCTACGCGGCCTGCCTGGCCCCGCCATGGCGGCGGGCAGATCGCACGCTATGGTTAGGTCATGGACAGCCTCCTGCCCATGAGATAGAACCGTGTCCATAGTTTCATGCCGAAAGGCAAGGGAGATCAGTGATGAACGCAAGTGACACCGCCCGGGTGCAGAATTATCTGAGGCAGCGTTTCGGAAATAAGCGCCTGTCGCTCGCTCGCCGCGAGAACAAGGATGATTCCGCCGACCTGATGCTCGAGGACGAATTCATCGGCGTTGTCTTTCAGGATGATGAGGATGGCGAAGTCTGCTTCCACGTGCAGATTTCGATACTCGAGGAAGATCTCGACGAGGTGTGATCCGTCCTCGGACCGAGAACCTTACCGGCGACGGCTCTGGCTCAGAGCCAACCGCCGGCCCTCGCCATGCCGATCGCAATCGCAAACATCACCACTGCGATAATCGTATCAAGCACACGCCACGCGTTGGGCCGCTGCATTTGCGGCGCAAGCAGACTTGCGCCGTAACCAAGTGCGAAGAAAAAGACAAAGCTGGCTGTCGCCGCGCCGATGCCGTAGGCGAGTTTGTCCATGCCGGTGAACCGTACCGACACCGTACCAACAAGTACAACCGTATCCAGATAGACATGCGGGTTGCCAAAGGTCAGCACAGCGCCCGTGGTCAGAACAGCCGTCAGGCTGTCTGATCCGGCCGCATCGGCCGTGATGACAGCATTTGCGCGGATGGCACTGCGAAGCCGCATCACCCCGTAGCCGGTCAGCCATATGGCGGCAAGCCCGAACAGAACCGCCTCGTAGCGCGCCGCGAAATCGGCAATAAGCAGCGACAGGCCACCCACACCAAGCACGATAAGCGCCATGTCAGCGACGGCACAGAACAGGACGACAGCAAACACATGCTGCCGCAACAATCCCTGACGCAAGACAAAGGCATTCTGTGCGCCAATGGCAATGAGAAGAGAAAACCCGAGCGCAAACCCGGTCACGAATGAGGATGTCAGCATGCGAATTCAGGCCGATGAAGGCCGCCAAACTTGGGCAGGCCGAGCCCACCGAAAAACTGAGAGGACGCTAGCACAGTCGCGCTCTGCGACAATCAGAGAAATTGTCAGTCGCCTGACAAAGCCCACTCGACAGCGTGGCGTGCATGCAAAAGCGTCGTGTCATAAAGCGGCAGGACATGGTGCTCCGGCTTTACCAGCATCTCGATCTCGGTACAGCCAAGAATGATGCCCTCGGCCCCATGCGAGGCTAAATCATTCATGATTTCAAGGTAGCTGTCGCGCGAGCTGTCCTTAACGATACCGCGGCACAGCTCTTCAAAAATAACCGTATCAATGGACTCAATCTGCCTGTCGCCCGGAACAACCACTTCAATGTCAAACCGGTCGCGGAGCCTGGTTGCGAAAAAATCCTCGACCATGGTGAATCTTGTTCCAAGCAGACCGACGCGTTGCAGCCCGTTGGCCGCAAGCGCATGACCAAGCGTATCTGCAATGTGGAAAAACGGAATGCCAAGGCGCATGGCGATACTGTCATAGAGCTTGTGCATCGTGTTGCTGCACAGCAGTAGGCAACCGGCACCGCCCTGCTCCAGCGCTGCCGCCTCATCCCCGAGACGGCTTTCGATCGCAGCCCAGTCACCGCGCTGCATGGCAGCCTCGAGCCCGGCAAAATCAACGCTTCTCATCAGAATTTCAGCCGAATGAAGGCCACCAAGACGCTCGGCCACCATTTCGTTCAGCAGATCATAATAGGTACGGGTGGATTGCCAGCTCATCCCACCAATCACACCAATGGTCTTCATGACGGCCTTGTCTCCCGCCGTGGTCGCGGCACAAGCTCGCCGCCGCAGTTGCGGCAGGTCATGCCGTCGCCATCGGCGCAAGGGCGGCACCAGCTGCATTCGTAGGAACAGATCAGCGCCTCGTCCTGCCAGCCAAGCGGCGCAGCGCACCCCTGGCATTCGCTCTTCATCTCAAGCGACATTCAGCTCTCTCCCGCATCGTCGAGCTGATTCGAAATCTCGATCAGATTGCCGTCCGGATCGCGCACATAGACCGACCAGAGCGGTCCCGTCGCGCCAGTCTTCGCAACCGGCCCGTGCTCGACGGCGATGCCGTGTTCGGCAAAGCGGTGCTGCCAGTCGGCAACCGGATGATCGCTCAGCAGGCAGATATCGACCGCACCGGACACCGGATTGCGGGCATGTGGCACATAGGGGGCCGCGCCGTCATGGATGTTGATCTTCTGAAGGCCGAAGCAAAGCGCGCGCCGCGGCGCGCTGCCGTCCGGCGGGCTGAAGGTCTGGAGCTCCATGCCCAGCACTTCGCAATAAAAGGCGATGGTCTTGTCGACATCGGCAGATGTCAGGACGATATGGTCGATGGCTGTGATCATGAGGGCCCTCCCGCCACGCTATTTCTGCGCAGGAAACCTGTTTTTGCAAGACAGTGGCGGCCGTCAGCAGATCAGGCAGTGGTCGATCAGCACACGACCATCCTTCTCGACAAAGACGGCATGGTTCACAAATTCGCCCTCTGCCTTGGTCAGAAACTGCCGCCAGACGACGCCGACGCGGTCGGGCCGCCGGAAAATGCCGATCAGTTCGCGTTCGGCGAAATAGCCGTTGGTGGGCTGGCCCGATTCAAGCTGTGCCGTCAGATTTTCCGGCGTGACAATGGCCCGCAAACGATCCGTGAAGTCACGCACATGCTTGGCATGGTCACGCTCGGTCGATCCGGCGAGGCAATTGTCCATCAGCGGCTCGACAATGGCGAGAATCTCGGCATCTGTCATTTGCGCGAGCGACATGGCGCCTATCCCGCCGCGCCGATCACGCAGATCACGTCATGCGGGCTTTTTGTATCATCATCAAGCGGTGCCACCACCTGGTCATATGAGCTGCTGAGCCCCAGCAGCTTGAAGGGAATGGAATGGAGGATGCGCCGGCGCTTCTGCACATAATACCAGGCAAGCGAATGGCGCGCTGACGAGAAGCGCGACACCGGAAACCGGTCGAACCAGTTTTCCATGACCACCACGGCGCTGAAATCGGCAGGAAGCGTTTCGATGATCTTGCCGAAGATGACCTCTTCATATCCCTCGACGTCAATCTTGATGACTCCCTTGCTCAAGCCGGCCTCCCGCAGTGCCGCAAACCTGCCATCAAGCCATTGCCCTGCTTCCCTGATCACCACATCGAGCGCCAGATGATCCGAACGGTCACTGAATTGATTGCTGTGCCGGGCGGCCGTCTCGCCGTCAAACTGCGGGTTGCCGTCCTCGACATAGGCACCGCCGAAATTGTCGGGCGGCACGCGCAGTGTAAGCACGCCATCCTCCTTGCCAAGACCGACAGCATGGACCTCATGTTCGGTCGCGGACAGGTTCATCGCGAGATTGGTCTTCAGGATATTCACCACCAGCTCGTTCGGCTCGACGCAGTCGACACGCCTGAACCGCCGTCCCACAAGGGCCGAGGTCATGCCGATATTCGCACCGATATCGAGAAGGAAATCACCATGTG
>JAKMFG010000056.1 GCA_022425565.1 Alphaproteobacteria bacterium | reverse complement strand
ATCAGCGGCTTTGCACAGCAGCGAAATCTCGGGATCCTTGACGGATATTGTAGCTGCCGGAAATGATGTCCAGGCAGCCGCGATGTCACTGTCTCCTGACATCGCCATAGTTCTTGAGCGGTTGCGTGACAGCAACGGCGTGATCAAAGCGCAGATGTCGGGAAGTGGGTCTGCGTGTTTTGGCCTGTTTGACGATGCCGATAATGCAGCCACTGCCGCAAAGGCTCTGGCACAGAACAGCATTTGGACGGTCGCAACCCGGTTCTGAGCCACAGCGTCATCCTGCCAGGGCGGCACTGCCCTGGGACGAATGAACGAATTATGCGAATACGGTTATGTTCTGGCTTGATCACCCCTTCGTTGGCCGCTACATTGCGCCAACTTTGCGACTGGGGCGTAGCCAAGTGGTAAGGCATCGGTTTTTGGTATCGTGTATCGTAGGTTCGAATCCTACCGCCCCAGCCATTTTTTCTGACCATCATGATCCGGCCGCACTTCCTGCCCGCCCTGCTGTACTAGCGGGTTGATCAGGGCACGGATGACAGCGAATAGCCCGACGCATTTGTCAGAATAAGGGTCTTGTTGGTGAGACGTTTCACCTTCTGCCGCAATCTGTAGATATGCGTTTCAACCGTATGGGTGCTGAGCCCGTTCTGGAACCCCCATACCTCGGCCAGCAGTTCTTCCTTGGGAACGCAGTTCGGGTGTGCCCTGTAAAGATATTTCAGAATGGTCGATTCTTTCTCGGTCAGAATGACCTTCCGTGTTTCGTCAGCCGATTTCAGAAGCTTGTTCGCCGGAATAAAGCTCAGCCCACCAATCGAGAAGCGCGCCGTATCCGATGCCTTATGCTGCCAGAGCTGTGATTTGACGCGCGCCAGCAGCTCGCCCATGCGCATCGGCTTGATCACATAGTCATTCGCACCAGCCTCGAGGCTGGCAATGATATCCTGCTCGGCATTCTGGCCGGTCAGCATGATGATTGGCCGGGTGAAACCCCGGTCGCGGAGCTTGCGGCAGATTTCGATGCCGTTTCCGTCGGGAAGCCTGATGTCGAGGATCACCAGGTCCGGGTTCTTGTCATCGATTTCGCGGAAAGCCTCAAACAGGTTTTCCGCCTCATACACATCCTCGAACCCCTCAGCCGCGAACTGTTCCTTCAGCGTCGCACGAAGGAACGGGTCGTCATCAATGACGAGAAGCCGCCCTCGAGGTGCCGTATCCCATACGGCGTTGTTGTCCAGTCCTTGCAATTTCATGTGCCACTCCATACAACGGGGGCGTCAACGCTTCACCATGATCAGGGTAACCCGAATCAATATCTTGGACAAATGTCCAGGGGCCCGGAGACAAAGGGATAGTGACGCGCAGAGCGTCACTTTGGAAGATGGATCGAACCTATCTGAACACCGATCGTGCATGCCAGGAACTTCGCCGAGGCGGAATGGTCATGCTGCGGCTTGCGAATGGCGCGGCATGTATCCTTCAGGCAGCTGAATTGACCGGCGACGGGCATCGTGAACATCTGCAGCGCGTCGCTGGATCTGGTGCGCTTCTGGTCCTGACCAGCAGCCGCCTTGAGGCGCTTGGCCGCGGGCTTCCATCCGAATTCAGCGGAGCCAGCCTTCCGGCACATAATCTCGACCATACCGGGATCGGCCATCTGGCCATTGATCCGCCAGTATCTGGTCTGATCGGTGCTTCGGCCACGCTTGTCGGGGAACGGCGCGGATCTCTGGCAGACTACGCCACCCGGCTTCTTCGGATCGCAAAGCTGCTACCGGCCGTTCTGATGGCGCGCCTTCCATCGCGGGATGCCGGGAAGCTCCAGCGCATCTGCGACGAGCATAACATCATACTGATTGAAAACCGGGACATCGACAGCTACATGACCGCTGCCGCCCAGAGCCTTCGTATTGCGGCGCGGGCCAAAGTACCGCTGAGGGTAGCACCCGAAGCCGAAGTTGCCGTGTTTCGTGCCGAACTTGGTGGAGACGAGCATTTCGCCGTTATTGTCGGCGATATTCAGGGCTCGGAGCCACCGCTGGTAAGGCTGCATTCCCAATGTGTAACCGGCGATGTCCTCGGCAGCCTGAAATGTGATTGCGGCGACCAGCTTGAAGGGGCGCTGGAAATGATGGCCGAGGCCGGCAGCGGCGTTCTTGTCTATCTGGCGCAGGAAGGGCGCGACATAGGTCTTCTGAACAAGATGCGGGCTTATGCGTTGCAGGATACAGGTCTACATACCATTGATGCAAACCATGCACTTGGTTTCGAGATGGACGAGCGCTATTTCCTGCCGGCCTGCCGTATCCTTGGCGAGCTGGGCGTCAGCAAAGTGCGGCTGATTACCAATAATCCGGACAAGATCGCGCAGCTGGAGGCAGGTGGCCTGACCATCACGGAACGGGTTCCGATGTCCCCGCCAAGCAACCCGCACAATCATCATTACATCGAGACCAAGCGGGTGCGGGCCGGTCATCTGACCAAACAGGACTAGGTGTTTCGCGAGCCGAAAATGGCCGATCCCACACGAACCAAGGTTGCGCCGAAGCGAATTGCTTCCTCAAAGTCGCCACTCATTCCCATGGACAGGCCGGACAGGCCGTTACGCTCGGCGATTGTTCGCAGCAGCGCGAAATGCATGGCGGGCTCCTCATCGACCGGCGGAATACACATGAGCCCGGCGATATCGAGACAGCATTCATTGCGGCAAAAAACAATGAAATCGTCGGCCTCTTCCGGCCAGATGCCTGATTTCTGATCTTCTTCACCGGTGTTTACCTGCACATAACAGGGAAGATG
>JAKMFG010000042.1 GCA_022425565.1 Alphaproteobacteria bacterium | reverse complement strand
ACCGATGACGGCACCAAAAGGGCCATCAGCTTTGTCTCGCGCCCCGACCGGCCAAATTACGCCGCGCCGATGTCGCTGGATGAAGAAGCCGATATCATCGCCAGCGCAGCCGGCTTCATCGGTCCCTGCCGCGAATATCTGTTCGATACGGTCGAGGCGCTTGCCGCCGAGGGGATCCGTGACCCGCACCTCGAAAAACTGCAACGCGCCGTCCAGCGCAGGGTTGCCTCGGGCGGGGGCGTCGGTTAGGAACATGGACAATATGCGAGTGTGGCGGAATCGGTAGACGCAGCGGATTCAAAATCCGCCGCCCGCAAGGGCTTGGGGGTTCAAGTCCCCCCACTCGCACCATATCTCTTGTCCCTATTATCGCCGGGAAACCGGCACCAAGCGACGGAGCCTTCATGACATCGCTGTGGCGTCTTTGCCGGGACCAGTATGACCGTGTACTCCGCATCGCCGGAACGGCCCTTGCCGAGCGGCTGATGCTGCTGTTCGCGGTGCTTGAATCAATCATCATTCCGATCCCGGTGGACCCGCTGCTTATCGCCACGGTGCTGGCGCGGCCGGCGAAATGGATTCGGTTGACGGCTGGATGCACCATCGCATCGGTGATCGGCGGCGGTATCGGTTGGGCGCTTGGCGGGGTTCTGGGGATCGGAATCGAAGAAATTCTCGCGATGATGCCGCAAGCTGTCGCCGCACCGGCGAAATTCGCTGCCGTGCAGGACGGGTTTGTCGAATTCGGCATGCTGCTGGTGTTTATCGGCGCCTTCACACCGCTGCCCTACAAGGTGATCGCGGTCAGCGCCGGCATCGCCGGGTTCGCGCTGATCCCGTTTCTCGCAATATCGCTTGTCGGACGCGGCCTGCGTTTCGCCATTATCGCCGGCATTGCGCGACATCACGGCGATGCGCGGATCGTGATGATATTGCTGAGTACGCTGGTGCTGCTGTTCGGAGGCGCCATATGGCTGACCCATTGAACAGCGGTCCGCAAAGCGGCCCGTCGACCCTGCGGCAGGAGCTGTCTGTGATCCTGGCACCGCGCAACGGGCTTGTGATCTGCGCACTTGTATCGGCGACGCTTCTGACCGGCGCCTTCCTGTTCGAGCATGTCGGTGGTATGGCACCCTGCAGCCTTTGCATCTGGCAGCGCTGGGCGCATCTTGGCGTGATCGCCGCCGCCGCGTCCGGGCTGCTGCTCATACCGCCTCGTTTCGCCCTGCTACTGACCCTCGCCGCTGCGCTGACCAGCTTCGGCGTGGCCGGCTATCATGCCGGCGTCGAATGGCAGCTGTGGGACGGTCCGGCGGGATGCACCGCATCGCTTGCCGCGGGGGCCTCGGCGGCCGACCTCGTAGACCAGCTGCTGGCAACGCCGGTGGTCCGGTGCGACGACGTGCCATGGTCCCTGTTCGGGCTGTCGATGGCAGGTTGGAACGCATTGTTCAGCCTTGATATTTCGGCTGTGGCATTGTTGTCTTTCATTCTTGGCGACCGCGTAGCGAGACGGATATGACGGAAACGAAAACCACTGCTTTTGGCAGGCCTGTGGCCGGTCGCCGCGACATTGAACGCTTCCTGCGGGTTGATCACGCCGGCGAGCGCGCCGCACAGCAGATCTATCGCGGTCAGCTGGCCATCCTTCGCAACCATGCCACTGGCCCGCAGATCCAGCACATGATGGATCAGGAGGTCGAACATCTCGAGGCTTTTGAGGGCCTCCTGAACGAACGGCAGGTACGTCCCTCGCTTCTCGATCCGATCTGGGGCGCGGCGGGGTTCGCCCTCGGGGCAGTGACGGCCGCCATGGGGCCAAAGGCAGCCATGGCCTGCACCATCGCAGTTGAAGAGGTCATCGGCGAACATTACGCAGACCAGGCAGAACGTCTTGGTGATGAAGAAGCCCCGCTGCGCAAGACCATCGCCAAGTTTCGTGACGACGAGCTCGAACATCGCGACATCGCGGTCGACCATCGCGGGCGCGAGGCGATGTTTTACGCCGCGCTGAAGGCTGTAATCCAGCAGGGTTGCCGCACGGCGATCCGGATCGCAGAACGCGTCTGATCCCCTGACATCCGTATTTTGAAAGCTGCGCGGCGCGCCTCAGGTCTGCTGAAGCTCGGTATCCCAATAAAGG
>JAKMFG010000007.1 GCA_022425565.1 Alphaproteobacteria bacterium | reverse complement strand
GGCAATGAGGTAGGCAATGGGGCAAGCATTTTGCTTTTCGGCGCGCCTGCCGCTATCCTGCGCCGATCGGGCCAAGCTTATGACCATTCCCGACGAGGGCAGCAGATGAAGATTCATTTCTCAGCATCCGGTCATGACGAGGCAAAACTGCGTTTTGCGCGGCTGACCGAGCGTTACGGCCAGCATCCCATCGAGGATGCTGACTGCATCGTTGCGCTTGGCGGCGACGGCCATATGCTCCATGTGCTTCATGAAACGCTGCAGCATAACCTGCCGGTATTCGGAATGAATTGCGGCCGGCTTGGGTTTTTGCTGAACCACTTCGCCTCTGACGAGCTTGTGGAGCGTATCGAGAGCGCGGAGACAGCCCCCATCCACCCGCTGCGGATGAATGTCACAAGCGCCGATGGCAGCCGCCATGAGGAGCTGGCAATCAACGAGGTGTCGCTGATCCGGCAAACCCACAACGCCGCCCATATCCGCGTCGAGGTCGATGGCAAGCACCAGGTCGAGGAGCTTGTCTGTGACGGCATCCTGCTGGCGACGCCGGTGGGATCAACAGCCTATAACCTGTCGGCGCACGGGCCGGTGGTGCCACTTGGCGCCGGCCTGCTGGCACTGACCCCGATCTCACCCTTCCGCCCGCGTCGCTGGCGCGGCGCGCTGCTTGGCGAGACTGCTAAATTGTGCCTGTCCGTGCTGGAGCCGGATTTCCGCCCAGTCAGCGCCAGCGCAGACAGCACCGAATACAGGAATGTCCGGCAGGTAGAGATCGAACAGGCTTCCGATATCACGCTTCGGCTGCTGTACGATCCCGGCTATTCACTGACCGACCGCGCCATCGCCGAGCAATTCCTTGTTTAATTTCATTTACTTACGTCTGGCAATCCTGAACAAATCCTCTTGCTGATGGGCACGTCCCTTCGCGAGGAAATGATCAGTCTCAGCCTGTTTGGCGGCAGGCTGGCACTGGCCGAACTGATTCTGTTCTCGGTCTTCCTGACAGATATCCTGCTGCTCGGCCTCATGGGCGAGATCAACCTGTCGGGCGTGCTGCTGGCGAATGCCGCCTTTGTGCTGTGCTATGTCACCGCGCTGGGGTTCCTTCAGGGCGCGTTGCCGCTTGCCTCACAACGGTTCGAAGTCGGCGATCGCGGCGGCTATCACGCCATCGTTGCGATGTCACTGCTCCTTGGCGGCGGAATGGCCGTGCTGGTGCTGCTGATCTTCCTCGTCTTTCCCTTTGCGCTGCGCCTGTTCGACTACCAGCCGGACCTGATTGCCGAAAGCTGGCGCTATATTTCCTGGGTGTTGCCGGCCTACATGCTGGCGATGATCTATATTCCGGTGCGCAACGGCGTCATCGCCACCGGCAGCAGCCGCTGGTTCCTGACACTCAGCCTGGTGACGCTGGTTCTGAACGCCGGTGTCAGCTACCTCCTCGGTTTTGGCATCAGCCTCGGCGGACTGACGATCCCCGGCATGGGCACTTCCGGCATCGCGCTGGCCTCAACCATCGTCGATTCCATGCTCTTTGCCGGGTTTGTCTGGCTTCTCCACCGCAGTGGCTTCCGGCTGTCCGGCATACCGGTCGATGCATTGACCACACGACGCTGGCCGGTGGTGCGACGCCAGCTTGCGCCTGCGATGGCCATCGGCATTCCGATCGGCATCGTCTTCTTTGTCGATTCCACCCTGTTCTCGTCGGCATTGATGCTTGCCGGCCGGCATGATGTGCAGGGGATGGCCGCCATTGGCCTGATCTTCGAATGGTCGGCGCTGGCGATCATGGTGCCTGTCGGCCTGTCGGAAGCCATAGTCCAGCGGGTGGCGAGCGCCACCGGAAACGCCGGACCGCAGCGTGCGATCATCGCCTCCATTACCAAGGCCGCGCTGATGGTCTGCACGGTCTATGTCGCACTCCTCGCCACCATCCATTTCGGACTGGGCATCAATGTACCGGTCTATTTCATTGTCGATGCCGCGGCGCACCCTGATCTCGTCGCACGGTTGGACGATCTGGCCCTGCTCGGCTTTCTGGTCGCCGCCCTTCATGCCGTCATCATCGTGCTGGCAGCGATCCTGCGCGGCTTGCTGGATGTAAGAACCAGCATGGTCGCCACGCTTGTCTGCTATTGGGGAATCGGGCTTGGTCTAACGGTGCTGTTCATCGAGATTCTGCGGCTGGATGTCTGGTACGCGCTGCTGGCCGTCGTCATCGCGCTGGCGACATCGACGGCCGTGATTGCCTTGCGTCTGCGGCTACGGCTGCGGTCGGCGTAGCTGGCAGCCTAGAAATTCATGCCATAGGGCGCGAGGCTGGCAGCAAGCGAGTCACGCTTCTCGTCGCTGATGCCGCGGAAGGGTGGACGCAGATTGTTCCAGCGCGGATCACCGGTGCGGCGTGCCAGAAGCGCCTTCTGCGCCGGAATGGGGGCATAGTCCTGGAACAGCAGCCGCACCTCTTTCACCGGCTTGTGTGCGGCCTCTGCCTCGTCCCACTTGCCGGCATGGCACAGGTCGATGACGTTGGCGATGCCGGTGCCGTTCAGGTTCGCCGTCGCCGAAATGCAGCCCGGCCCGCCAAGGCGGATCGCGTCAATTACCGGAAGCTCGGCCCCCGGATAGACGATCAGCCCGTCGATGGCCAGAAGCCTGCGGGTATTATCCCAGTCGCCTGAACTGTCCTTGATGCCGACGATGACGTCCGGATAGGCGGCGCGAAGCCGTGTCACCAGTTCGATGGACAGGCCGACGCCGGACACCTGCGGGATGTGATAGAGATAGATTTTCAGGTCGGGATGGTCGACGCCATCAATCAGCTTCTCGAAATAGTCGAACAGCCCGTCATCACCCATGCCCTTGAAATAGAAGGGGGGCAGCGTCATCACGCCAGCACAGCCAAGCTCGACCGCATGGCGCGACAGGGCGATGGACTCCGGAAGGTTGCACAGGCCTGTCCCGGGAATGATGACCTTGGGGTCGATGCCCGAGGCAACAAGGCCCTCGAGGGCTGCCATGCGCTCGGCGCTGCTGACTGACAGGGCCTCGCCGGTGGTGCCGAACGGCGCAAGACCGGAACAGCCCGTCTGCAGCAATTCGGCAGCCAGCGCGTTGTACAGGTCCTGGTTAAACGACAGATCGTCGTTAAATGGCGAGAGGATCGGCGCAATCAGACCCTTGATCATGGTACTTCCCTTTCCGGTTGCCGGTACACGGCTTGTCATCATTCTATCGGGATATCACCGACGGTTGAAGGCCGCCAGTTGCAAATCGCCTCAGCTTGGCCGGCAGGTCACTCCTCGCCGGTGATCCTGTCCAGAAAGCTGTCTATCCGGCGCCACATATCGATTTTTACATCCGCCGTCTCATACAGCAGCTCGTGCCGCGCGCCTGCAAATTCATGATGGGTGCAATCTGGAATCCAGCGGAACATTTCGGCAAAGGCGGCATATTTGACGATGGTCTCGTCAGAACCTGTCAGCGCCAGAACCGGACAGCTGATCGAGCGCAAAAAGGCCGGGTTGAGTGTCGTCATCGCGCAGGATTCATAGGCTGCCGCAACCCAGCCGCCACTCGCCCCGTACCGCCACATCTCCGGCACATCATCATACCAGGAAAACCTCTGCTCATACCCTGTCTCGCAGCGCGTCAGGTTATTGCCGGCTGCATAAATCCGTTCATCCTCAAACCGTCGTTGCCCGTTTCCGGGCGCATGATGCCGCGCACGCCCGGCAAGAATGAACAGCCATGCCAGCAACCTGACACCCCAGACAGGGGCCGGACGCGGCACCATCATCGGCGACAGCGCAATGGTCGCGGCAACGCGCTCGCCATAGCGCGATGCCAGCCGCAGCGCCAGATGGCCGCCCATTGAGTGTCCAAGAATAATAATTCGTCCACTCGCCAGCCCGACAGCCTTTGTCAGCGCGTCCATCGCGGCAAGGTGCTGCTCGAAACTGTCGATATGGACGCCGTGTTCGCTGGCGGCCAGATTGCCCGACCGCCCCTGCCCCGGCCAGTCGATCATCAGGACGCTATGCCCCCTGGCATGGAGATGCGCCGCCGCCGGACTGAATTTCTCACAGAACTCGGTGAAACCCGGGCAAATCAGCACCGGCAGACCACCGCCATCCGATTTCCAGAAATGCCCACGGACCGTCAGGCCACCACTGGTCGCGAAAACATCCTCGCCGCCGAGCACCGGCAATCCAGCGGCGACGGCATGGATGAATGCGCCGCCACTCATGATCTACTCCGCAGGCCGGGTCTGCGGGAGCTGGACGACATCACTGGACGAGGCCTCACCATCCGCAAAGCCGTTCGACTGGCGGTCCCACATCTGCTTGTAGAGACCGTTCATTGCCAGCAGCTCGGCATGGCCGCCGCGCTCGACAACCCGGCCCTCGGCGAGGACAAGAATTTCATCAGCGTCGATGATGGTCGACAGCCGGTGCGCGATGACAAGCGTGGTCCGCGCCTTGGACACTTCGTTCAACGAAGCCTGAATTTCCTTTTCGGTGCGGCTGTCCAGTGCCGACGTCGCCTCGTCGAACAGGAAGATTGATGGCCGCTTCAGGATCGCCCGGGCAATGGCGACACGCTGTTTCTCGCCACCCGACAGCTTCAGCCCGCGCTCGCCGACCATGGTGTCGTATTTCTCCGGCAACATGTCGATGAACCTGTCGATGGCCGCCATCCGCGCGGCATCCTTGATCTCGGCTGCGGTCGAGCCACCACGGCCATAGCCGATATTGTAGCCAATGGTGGCGTTGAACATCACAGTGTCCTGCGGGACCATGCCGATCGAGGCGCGAACGCTGGATTGCGTCACCTCGGTCAGATTATGCCCGTCAATGCGCACCGTTCCCTTGTCAGGGTCATAGAAGCGGAACAGCAGCCGCGAGATCGTGGTCTTTCCCGACCCGCTGGGACCGACAATGGCTACCCGTTTGCCTTTCGGCACGGTAAAGCTGATGCCCTGAAGGATCGGCCTGTCCTTGTAGGAAAAATGCACGTCCTCGAAGCTGACACTACCGCCGTCGATAGCGATGTTGCCAGCACCCTCGCGGTCACGAACACCAACAGGCTCGTCGAGGAAACTGAACATGCGTTCCATATCGACAAGCGCCTGACGAAGTTCGCGATAGAACCAGCCGAGGAAATTGAGCGGCACATAAAGCTGCAGCAGGTAGGTGTTCACCGCCACGAAATCACCAACTGTCAGCTTGCCTTCCTGAATATGGAGGCCGGCCATGCCCATCATCAGCATCATGCCGATGGCGATAATGGTACCCTGCCCGATATTGACCACCGACAGCGAGGTTCGCGAGCGCACGGCCATCGTCTCGTACTTTTTCAGCGCCTCGTCATAGCGCTCGGTCTCATTTCCCTCGGCGTTGAAATACTTCACCGTCTCATAGTTCAGCAGCGAGTCCACAGCACGGGTTGCCGCCTCTTCGTCAGCCTCGTTCATCTCGCGCCGGAACTTGATCCGCCATTCGGTCACGCGGATGGTGAAATAGGCATAGGCCGCCACCGTCAGTATCGTCACCGCAGCGTAAAACCCGCCAAACATCAACCACAGGATGACACTGACCAGAAGCACCTCGACAAACAGCGGCAGCACCTCGAAGAAGACGATGGTCAGAAGGAACTCGATCCCCTTGGCGCCGCGGTCGATGGCGCGCGTCAGGCCGCCTGTCTGGCGTTCCAGATGAAACCTGAGCGACAGCTGGTGCAGATAGGCGAAACAGGTGATGGCAGCGCCGCGCACCGCGCGCTGGGCAACGGATGCGAACAGATATTGCTTGGCTTCGGAAAACACCTGCTGACCAAGACGTGCCAGCGCGTAGCCGGCAACCAGAAGCAGCAGGATCTTCAGCGAGAATCCGGCCTCGTCATTGACCATATCGACGGCCGCGCCATAGAGGAGCGGGGTGATGATGTTGGAGCCACGCGCCGTGACAAGCGCGCCGAAGGCAGCCGCGATCCGGCCGCGAACACGCCAGTCACCGCGTGGCGCGGTATAGCCCCACAGCTGCCCGAGAAGGGCGAATGTCTTGCCAAGGCCTTGGTTTTTCATTGTCAGGTCCGGAAATCAGGAAACACCAAGGCGTCTAGCCTTGGGATGCGACGGTAAAGCTCTCACCACAACCACACCGCGCCGCCTCATTTGGGTTATTGAAAACAAACCGCGATGCGAATTTGGTTTCTTCCCAATCCATTTCGGACCCGATCAGGAACATGACGGCGGTTGGGTCGATCAGCAGGGTTACACCCTTTTCCTCGACCTTGTCCTCGAAGGGCTTGGACTCGGTGGCATATTGCACGTCATATTGCAGGCCGGAACAGCCGGCCGTCTTGATCCCGATGCGAAGCCCGATGATGTCGTTATCGGCAGCATCCATCAGCGCGCGCACCTGCGTGGCGGCGGCGTCTGTCAGGGTCACAATCTGCTTGCCGGGTTCAAACATGGGTTCATGTCTCCTATGACACAGAGGTATCAGAAACCGAGATCAAGCGCCAGCTTTGCGTCCTCGCTCATACGTTCCGGCGTCCATGCCGGATCCCAGACGAGCTCGACGGTCACTTCCCCGACGCCTTCAGCAGCCGCAACCGCTTCGGCCACCTGCCCCGGCATCTCGCCGGCGACCGGGCATCCTGGGGCAGTCAGCGACATGGTGATATAGACATCGCCGCCATCCTTGCGGTCCACGTCATAGATCAGGCCAAGATCATAGATATTCACCGGAATTTCCGGATCATGGACGGTCTTCAGCGCGGCCTCGACAATATCCCCGTCGGCGGCACCGGTGGCACCGGCAAGCGGGGCACCGGCGGTTGCCTTGTAGCCACCGGACACATCGGGCAGGAAATCGGTAAGGCCCGGCCCGTCCTTGGTGTCCATCCGGTTATCAGACCCATTGGGGAGATACGGGTTGTAGTCTTCGTCACTCATCGGCCTATCCGAAAATCCGCCGCACTTTTTCGAGCGAGTTCGCCAGCGCGTCGAAATCCTCGGTGCGGGTGTAGACCCCGACAGAGGCACGCGCCGTGGACGGCAGGTCGAGATGGTCCATCAGCGGCTGCGCGCAATGGTGACCGGCCCGGATGGCAACACCGTCATTGTCGATGATCGTCGAAATATCATGCGGATGCGCGCAATCCATGGTGAAGGAGACAACCCCCGACTTGCCCGGCGCGGTGCCGATCAGGTTCAGCCCTTCGACGGCCGAAAGCCGCTGATGTGCGTAGTTCAGCACCTGCTGTTCATGCGCGCGGATGGCGTCCATCCCGATCGACTGCACAAAATCCACAGCCGCACCAAGGGCAATGGTCTCGGCAATCGCCGGTGTCCCGGCCTCGAAACGCACCGGCGGTTCCGCATAGGTCGAGGCCTCGATGGTCACCCGGTCAATCATGTCGCCGCCACCAAGGAAGGGGGGCATCTCGGCAAGGATCTCGCTTCGTCCCCACAACACGCCGACACCGTTCGGACCATAGAGCTTATGCGCGGAAAACACATAGAAATCAGCACCAAGCGCCGTCACATCGACTGGCATGTGGAAAACGCCCTGGCACCCGTCGACAACCATCAGCGCGCCGGCGTCATGCGCCAGATCTGCAATCTCGGCCACCGGAAAGACGGTACCCAGAACATTCGAGACATGCGGCACTGAAATGATGCGGGTACGCTCCGACATTTCCGCCTTCAGACGCGCCATCGAAAAGGCGCCGTCATCTTCCAGCGTGAAAGCGCGGACCTTGGCCCCGGTCGCCTCTGCCACCATCTGCCAGGGCACGATGTTGGCGTGGTGCTCGGCAATGCTGATCAAGATTTCGTCACCCGGCTGCAAGCGCGGCTGTGCCCAGCAACGAGCAATCAGGTTCAGCGACATGGTCGCGCCTGAAGTCAGGACGATCTCGTCACCCGACGCGGCGCCGATAAAGCCGGCTACCTTGCCGCGCACCGCCTCATACAGGTCGGTCGAGGCTTCCGACAGGAAATGCAGCCCGCGATGCACATTGGCATAGGTGTCCTGATAGGCCGACATAAGCGCATCAAGCACCTGTGTCGGTTTCTGGGCCGAGGCGGCACTGTCCAGATAGACCAGCGGCTTGCCATGGACCTCACGGCTCAGGATCGGAAAATCGGCGCGGATGGCCTCAAGATCGAAGTTGCGGCGCGTGCCGTCCATCATGATGTCTCCCCGCCAGCAAGCCATGCTTCCGCCACCGGACGGAGAAGCCCGGCAAGGGTCTCGTTCCCGATGGTCTCGATGGTGTCGATCAGGAATGCCTCGATCAGCATGGAACGCGCGATTTCATAGGGGATGCCGCGGCTGGTCAGATAGAAGAGCTGCGTCGCGTCCAGTTCGCCAACCGTGGCACCATGCGCACAGATCACATCATCGGCATAGATTTCCAGCTCCGGCTTGGCATCGGCTTCGGCCTTGCGCGACAGCAGCAGTGCCCGCGACATCTGCTGGCCATCGGTCTTCTGCGCGTCGGGCGCGACATGGACTTTGCCCTGATAGACACCGCGCGCGCTATCATCCAGAACCCCGCGGATGATCTGGTTCGAGGTGCAGTTGGCAACCGCATGGTCCATGAAGGTGGTGATATCCTGATGCTGGCTTTTGCGTCCCATATAGATGGCGGAAAGCTGACAGTCGGCCTGCTCGCCCTGCATGGAAACATGGGTTTCCAGACGCGCGAGCGCGCCACCTGTGCTGAGGCTGAAACCATCAATGGACGCCCCAGCCGCCAGTGCCACACCAGTCGCCGCGAGATGTGTTGTCTCTGCGCCCTCTGCCTGAACCTTGACCTGCTCCAGGCG
>JAKMFG010000006.1 GCA_022425565.1 Alphaproteobacteria bacterium | reverse complement strand
ATCGACGACCGTCTGCGCGCGGAACATTTCTATGATCCGCTCCACGGCCGTATCTTCGCTACCATGATGCGCATGATCGACCGTGGGCAGCTGGCGAACCCGGTCACGCTGAAAAGCTTCTTCAGCGGCACGGACGACGGGCCGGACGGCGCCATCGAGGATTATCTGGGCGAACTTGCCGACGGCGTGATCAGCCTTGCGCAGTCGGCAGACTATGCCGTCACCATTTACGAGGCACATCTGCGGCGCGAACTGATCCGGATCGGCGACGACGTGATCGAGGATGCCATCCACCCCGATGTCGACCTTCCGGCCACGACCCAGATCGAAACCGCGGAAGCCAAGCTGTTCCAGCTTGCCGAGAGTGGAGAGGCCGGAGCCGGCCTGCGCAGTTTCGAGAGCGTGACGGCAGCAGCGGTAAATATGGCTGCCATCGCGCGCAAGTCAGATGGCGGCCTGTCCGGCGTAAGCTCCGGCCTGACCGACCTAAACGCCAAGATGGGCGGCCTTCACCGGTCAGACCTGATCATCCTTGCCGGTCGCCCCGGCATGGGCAAGTCGGCGCTGGCGACAACCATGGCCTTCCACTCGGCAACCACAACGCGCACCGGCGAGGAAGCAAGGCCGGTGGCATTCTTCTCATTGGAGATGTCGGCCGAACAGCTCGGCACGCGTATCTTGAGCGAGCGCGCCAGAATTGATTCCAATGCCATCCGCCAAGGTGATCTCAACGCCGAGGAGTTCGACAGGCTGGTAGAGGTCAGCAACCAGCTGTCCGTCGCACCGTTCTATATCGACGACACGCCGTCCCTGTCGGTCTCGCAGGTGGCGAGCCGTGCGCGCCGGATGAAGCGCACCGGAGGGCTTGGCCTGATCGTTGTCGACTATCTGCAGCTTCTAACGCCGCAGCTTGGCGTCAAGTCCGAGAACAGGGTGCAGGAAATTTCCAACATCAGCCGGTCCCTGAAGGCCATTGCCAAGGAGCTGGACGTTCCGGTGCTGGCGCTCTCGCAGCTGTCACGTGCCGTCGAGCAGCGCGAGGACAAGCGCCCGAACCTGTCGGACCTGCGGGAATCCGGGTCAATCGAGCAGGATGCTGACGTCGTGCTGTTTATCTATCGCGAGGAATATTACCTGAACAAGAAGGACCCGGAGCGCGACGCCCGTGAGACCGAAGAACAGTTCAACGCCAAGAACGACGCTTTCATGGCGAGGCTGCAGGCCGCCGAGAACAAGGCCGAAGTCATCATCGCCAAACAGCGCCACGGCCCTGTCGGTTCCATCAATGTTCACTTCGAGAAGAGCTTCACGCACTTCAGCGACCTGACGGATGACGGCCGGGTTCCCGATCACTTCTGATAATCCGGATGGTCTCCATGCGCGATGACAGCCCTGATTTTGGCACCGCAGACAGCCAGATCACCATCGACATCGACGCCATCACAGGCAACTGGCGCATGCTGGATTCGCGCAATGGCGATGCCACTGAAACGGCGGCCGTAGTCAAGGCAGACGGATATGGCCTCGGGGCGGCGACGCTGGCGCCATGCCTCGCGGATGCCGGATGCCGGACCTTCTTTGTGATGTCCCTCGCCGAGGCCGTCACAATCAGGCGCACGCTTGATCACGCCGGCCACAGCGAGACACGCATCTTTACGCTCAGCGGCTGTCACCCCGGACAGGAAGACGACTTCCAGACCTTCCGGATTAATCCGGTGATCAACACCATCGAACAGCTGCGCAGGCTCGCCGCCTCGGGCCGTGCTTGGAACGCAGCCATCCATGTTGATACCGGCATGACGAGGCTTGGGCTGGACCGGGCAGAAATGGACGATCTCAAGGCCATTATGAACCACCCCGGGGATGATGGCAGGAATGCGCTTGGCGGCATCTCCCCCTGCCTGCTGATGAGCCATTTGACAGCGTCGGAAGACCCGCATGACAAGGCAAGCGCACACCAGCTTGCCGCCTTTACGGAACTTAGGGACATGTTTCCGGGCATTCCCGCCAGCCTTGGCAACAGTGGCGGCACATTGCTCGGCGGAAAGTATCGCTTTGACATGACCCGCCCCGGGATCGCCCTTTACGGCCTGCATCCCGCCGGTATTGGGGCCGAAGGTAGCCAGATGGATCAGGCCGCTGCCCTGACACCAGCTGTCACCTGGCAGGCCCGCATCCTCCAGCACCGCGCAGCGCTGGCCGGCGACGCGGTCGGTTATAACGGCACCCATGTCTTGGACAGGGATTCGCGCATCGCCACCGTTGGCGTCGGCTATGCGGATGGATATCCGCGCAGCCTGGGTAACCGCGCACAGGTCGAGATCGCCGGACACCTGGCACCTGTTGTCGGGCGTGTATCAATGGACAGCATCACGATCGACGTCACGGATATTGAAGCGGACAAGGTGGATGCTGCGGGCTATGCAACCCTTCTAGGTCCGGCTTATGGCCTGGCGCAGATGGCGCATGATGCCGGCACCATAGGCTATGAGATCCTCACCCAACTTGGACAACGGCCGAAACGGTTCTTCAAGGGTGGTCAAACGAGGCAAACCGGGGCATAAATTGACCCGGGTGCCGCGTGGCACCAATGCAGCCCGGGACCAGGAATGATCGCGTTTCTTCAGAATATCGGCCGAACAAGCCTCGCCTTCCTGGCAGCGATCGGGCGTATCGCGCTGTTCACCGCGGCGGCCATCCGCTGGACTTTTGTGCCACCCTTCTATCTTCGCCAGCTTGGCCGGCAGATTGTTGACATCGGCTATTTCTCGCTTCCCGTGGTCGGATTGACGACTCTCTTCTCCGGTATGGTTCTGGCGCTTCAGTCCTACACGGGCTTTGCCCGCTTCTCGGCTGAAGACACGGTGGCGACAGTTGTTGTGCTGTCGGTCACGCGCGAACTGGGACCGGTCCTTGCCGGCCTCATGGTCGCCGGCCGCATCGGCGCCTCGATGGCTGCCGAGATCGGCACCATGCGGGTGACGGACCAGATCGATGCGCTGGATACGCTGTCCACCCGCCCGATGCAGTATCTGGTGGCACCGCGCATTGTAGCCGGGACCATCTGCCTTCCGTTCCTTGTACTGGTTGGCGACCTGATCGGTGTCTTTGGCGGCTACCTCGTCGGCGTCTACCGGCTGGGATTCAACCCGTCTGTCTATCTCAGCCGTACGCTGGAGTTTCTGGAATTTTCTGACGTAACGCTCGGCCTGATCAAGGCAGCCGTATTCGGCTTTCTGATCGCGCTGATGGGTTGCTATCACGGCTATCATTCGGGTCGAGGGGCAGAAGGTGTCGGCCGTGCCACCACAAATGCGGTGGTGTCCTCCTCGATCCTGATCCTGATTGCCAATTATCTTGTCACAGCGCTGTTCTTTGGGTGATCGGGTCATGAGCAGCAAGGCAAAAACATCCGCATCGACGGTCACAACACCAAAAATTGTAATGAGCGGCGTCACCAAATCCTTTGGTGACAAGCAGGTTCTTCGCGGCATCGATATCGAGGTCGCGGCAGAGGAATCGCTTGCCATCATTGGCACGTCCGGTTGCGGCAAGTCTGTCACGCTGAAATGCCTTCTGGGACTGCTGCGCGCCGATGGCGGGTCGATCAAGGTCGATGGCAAGGAGATGATCCATGCTGGCCGCCACCAGCTCGAAGCAATGCGCCGCCGGTTTGGCATGACCTTCCAGTTCGGCGCGCTGTTCGATTCGCTGCCGATCTGGGAGAATGTCACCTTCCGCCTCCGCCAGCAGCAGGCCATGACACGCCAGCAGGCACGTGATCTGGCGGCCGAGACCATTACACAGCTTGGCCTCGCCGCACATGTGATCGACCAGTATCCAGCCGAGCTGTCCGGCGGCATGCAGAAGCGTGTGGCGCTGGCGCGCGCCATCGCCGACAAGCCTGAAATCCTGCTGTTCGACGAGCCGACATCCGGCCTCGACCCGATCACCGGCGGCGTCATCGACAGGCTGATCCTCGACAGTGTCAGGCGCCTTGGCGCCACCGCGCTGACCATCAGCCACGACATGGCATCGGTCCGCCGGATCGCCGACAAGGTGGCGATGGTCCATAACGGCGTGATCATCTGGTGTGGCCCGGCCGCCGAAATGGACGATACCGGTATCCCGGAAGTGCACCAGTTCGTGCATGGCCTTGCCGACGGCCCGTTGACTTTGGCCGCGCAGGCCGAGGCACGGGGCGACTGATGGCGAAATCCTCGGTCAGCTATATCTGCCAGCAATGCGGCGGGGCGCACCGCAAATGGTCAGGCCGCTGCGATCATTGCGGGGCCTGGAACACACTTGTCGAGGAACGGATCGAGACACCATCCGGGCCCGGCAAGAAAGTCGCCGGCCGGCGAATCGACATGCAACCGCTGGCCACAAGCACCGACACACCACCACCACCACGGATGAAAACCGGGCTTGGCGAGTTTGACCGCGTGTCCGGCGGCGGGCTGGTCAAGGGATCGGCAACGCTGATCGGCGGTGACCCGGGGATCGGCAAATCGACATTGCTGCTACAGCTTGTCTGCAGGCTTGCCGCAACGGGGGCTCGTGCAGCCTATGTATCAGGCGAGGAATCTGCAGAACAGGTCCGTATGCGGGCCCGCCGACTCGGCCTTGGCGAGGCGAATGTCGAGCTTGCGACCGTGACAAATGCAGGCGATATCGCCGCCTCGCTTGGCGGACCAGACGGGCCGGATGTGGTGGTGATCGATTCCATTCAGACGATGTATCTGCCGACACTGGATTCGGCGCCGGGAACAGTCAGCCAGGTACGCGCCTCGGCACAGGAACTGATCCGCGCCGCAAAGGGCCACGACGTTGCGCTTCTCGTCGTCGGGCATGTGACCAAGGACGGCGCCATCGCCGGGCCGCGCGTACTTGAACATATGGTGGATACTGTCCTCTATTTCGAAGGGGACCGATCGCACCATTTCCGCATTCTTCGTGGCGTGAAGAACAGGTTTGGCGCCACCGACGAAATCGGCGTATTCGAAATGGTCGAAACCGGCCTCGCCGAAGTTCCGAACCCATCGGAACTGTTTCTTGCAGACAGGCGTGACGAAGTCACCGGGGCGGTCGTGTTCGCCGGCATCGAGGGCAGCCGGCCTGTGCTGGTTGAGATCGAGGCGCTTGTCGCCCCGTCCACCCTCGCCTCGCCCCGCCGCAATGTCGTTGGCTGGGATGGCAGCAGGCTGGCGATGCTTACAGCTGTTCTGGAGGCGCGGTGCGGCGTGCCACTTTCCGGACGTGACATT
>JAKMFG010000319.1 GCA_022425565.1 Alphaproteobacteria bacterium | reverse complement strand
GTGGAAGGCGCCATCGTCGCACTGGATCCTCACACCGGCAGGCTGCTGGCAATGAGCGGCGGCTACAATTATCTCGATTCCGAATTCAACCGCGCGGTTCAGGCGTTGCGTCAGCCGGGTTCGGCCTTCAAGCCGTTCGTCTATCTGGCCGCGCTCGATCAGGGCTACAACCCGACGACACGCATTCTTGATGCGCCGCTGGTGGTGGATCAGGGGCCCGGCAAGCCGAAATGGAAGCCTGCCAACTACACACGGCGGTTCTACGGACCGTCGATCATGCGGGTCGGAATTGAAAAATCACGCAACCTGATGACAGCGAGGCTGGCGATGAACCTCGGCATGGACGAGATCGGGGATTATGCCCGCAAGTTCGGGCTGAACGAGAATCTGCCGCCGCTTCTGTCAATGTCGCTTGGCGCTGGCGAGACCACATTGCTGCGGCTGACCGCGGCTTACGGTATGCTGGTGAATGGTGGCAAGAAGATCACGCCGAGCCTGATCGACCGGGTCCAGGACCGCTATGGAAACACCATCTACCGGCATGACGGCAGAAGCTGCGATGCCTGCCAGTCCGGTGACGGGTGGGATGAAGAAATTCCGGACCTTGGCGACACGCGCGAGCAGCTGACATCGCCGGCTTCGGCCTTCCAGATGGTGTCGATGCTGGAAGGGGTGATCGAACGCGGTACTGGCCGCCGGATCAAGAAACTGAACCTGACGCTTGCTGGCAAGACAGGCACAACAAACGACAACACGAATGGCTGGTTCATCGGCTTCACCCCTGATCTGGCGGTCGGAGTGTTCGTGGGCTACGACACGCCGCGCCAGCTTGGCAAGCGCGAGACCGGTTCGACCGTGGCAGTGCCGATCTTTGGTGATTTCATCGCCGCTGCACAGGCCGACAGGCCGGTCATTCCCTTCCGCCGTCCTGGCGGTGTCACCATCATTCCGGTGAACTCTGAGACAGGTGAGCGTGTCATGCCAGGGGACGACAAAGCCATCTATGAAGTGTTCAAGCCCGGCCAACGGCCCGGCGGCACACTGATCGATGTTCCCGGAAGCACTGCGAAATCGGCGCCGGAAGAAGAAATCGTCATTCCGGGCCTGTTCTGACGTTACTCTGCTGCAAAGAACGGGACAGGCGGCTTTGACCTTGTCACCCGCAGGGTGCCGCGTTACTTCTAAATCGCGCATGGACGCCGCCCGCCACGGCAGAGGCCGGGCCTGATTTGACCGAACGGACCAGAGATGCAAGCTGAAACACAGGCCCATATCGAGACCATCAAAACCGCCATCGACCTGCTTCGCAAACATGTCGATTTCGACGCCGCGAGCACGCGCCTTGCCGAGCTCGAGGAATTAAGTGCCGGTGGCGATTTCTGGAACGATCAGGCCGCTGCGCAGGAGGCGATGCGCGAGAAAAACAGGCTGCAGCGGCAGGTGAACATGATCACCGATCTGCAGACCGAGATGGATGACGCCGCCGGGCTGATCGAGCTTGGCGAGATGGAAGGCGATGCCGACGTCGTCGCCGAGGCAGAGGAGGTAATCGCCGCTCTGGTGACGGTGGCCGAGAAGCGGCAGCTCGAGAGCCTGTTGTCAGGCGAGGCGGACGGCAATGACTGTTTCCTTGAAGTCCATGCTGGCGCTGGTGGAACCGAAGCACAGGACTGGGCATCGATGCTTGTCCGCATGTACAGCCGCTGGTGTGAGCGCCGCGGTTTCAAACTGGAGATGATTGAAGAAAGCGCGGGTGAGGAAGCCGGCGTCAAATCCGTCACCATGCGGGTCGAGGGCGACAATGCCTATGGCTGGCTGAAGACGGAATCGGGCGTTCATCGGCTGGTCAGAATCTCGCCCTATGACAGTTCGGCAAGGCGCCATACCAGCTTTGCCAGCGCCTGGGTCTATCCGGTGGTCGACGACAATATCGAGATCGAGGTCGAGGACAAGGACCTGCGGGTGGATACCTACAGGGCGTCTGGCGCCGGTGGCCAGCACGTCAACAAGACAGATTCGGCGATCCGGATTACGCATATTCCGACGAACATCGTGGTGCAGTGCCAGAACGACAGGTCACAGCACCGCAACCGCGCTACCGCGATGAACATGCTCAAGGCACGTCTCTACGAGCTGGAACTGCAGAAGCGCGAGCAGGCGGCGAACGACGCTGCCTCGGCAAAGACCGATATCGGATGGGGCAACCAGATCCGGTCCTACGTGCTGCATCCCTACCAGATGGTCAAGGACCTGCGGACCAGCGTTGAAAAAGGCAATGCAGGCGGCGTGCTCGACGGAGATCTCGATGATTTTGTCGAAGCAAGCCTTGCCGCCCGGGTCGGCGCACAGCGCGAGGGCTGAACCCGCGCTACAGGCCCTGCAATACAGGTCTTGTGTTAAAGGCCGCGAACGGTTTCCAGAACTTCTTCGGCATGGCCGGGTACCTTGACCTTTGGCCAGGTGGCAGCGACCTTGCCATCGGTTCCGATGACGAACGTGGCGCGCTGGATGCCCATATAGCTTTTCCCATACATGGATTTTTCAACCCAGACACCGAACCGCTCACAGATATCCGACCCGGCGTCAGCGCCCAGTTCCACCGTCAGATCATGCTTGGCGCGAAACCGGCCCTGCTTTGCCGCGGTGTCCTTTGAAACGCCGATCACGACGCAATTTGCGGCGGTGAATTCGTCAAGCAGACCTGAAAACGCGATCGCCTCTTTCGTGCATCCGCTGGTGTCGGCGCGCGGAAAGAAGAAAACCACCACATTTTTGCCGGCATTATCGGCAAATGTGAAGGTTCCCCTATCGGTTGCAATGGTAAAATCCGGTACGTTGTTACCTGTCTCAAGCATCCTGATCAGCTCCTGATGTTTGACGTTGTCAGCCTGGGGCGCGTGCACCGGTCTGGTGAACAAACGCCTGCCTTTAGCCGGTTCAGGTGTCTGAGATGGGTTGCCCGTCATTGATCGCAAGACAGCTTGATTGCGACATGATAAAAGGGCCACGGATTTTGTGGGGAAAACGGGCTGAACATGCCATCTGGAATCGAGCCTGAAGATACAGCGCCGAAGCCGAAACGCCGGATATGGCGTTATGTGTTCGTAACGCTGCTGCTGGTTCTCGCCGTGGCTGTGGCGACGCCTGCAATCTATCTGTCGCGTGTCGGCGGCCTGAAAGGGCTTCTTGAGTCGCGTCTAAGCGACAGCCTCGGCGGTGCGCCCGTGACCGTGGGTGATTTCGGTTTCGAGTTACGGATGCCATCGATGCATCTGACGCTTCTGGCCTATGACGTTGCCCTGTCCCTGAAAGACAGCAATATCATCATACCCGAGGCAAGTGCCGTCTTCGCGCCTGGCGCACTCCTTCGCCTTGCACCTTCTGAAGTCGGATTTTCCGGTGCAGAACTCGATTTTACGCTTGGCGAGGATGGTGCAGCCACCTCACCTGTTGGCCTTCTTGCTGCCTTGGCGACCCCGCAAGGAAACGGCGGCACAACGATTGAACGCCCGCGGCAACTGCTTGTCGATTCCTCAAGTTTCACATTGCGCAGCGATGATCCCGCCCTTGCTCCGCTCCGCTTCGGCGAGGTCGAGCTTGAGGTAATGATGGCAGCCGACGGCACATTTGTTGCCAGCTTCGATGGACGCCGCCTTCTGGACAGGGGCCCCGGCGGGCGTATCAGTGTTGCCGCGATCGGTGATGTCGGTTCAATGGATATGCGCCTGGATGTCAAAGTAGATGATTTCAGGCTGGCGGCGTTGACACCGTTTTTGCCGCAATTGCCTGAGGCGCTGTCCGATATCGGAAACACAACCGGAAATGCAAACGTCATGCTCACATCGGGCAAGGTCGTAGCAGCCGATATCGATATGGTCGCTATTGATGGCAGCTTTGACCTTAAACCGGCCGGTCTGCCGGTTCTGGAATATGACGCTGCTTCGGTGATCATGGAATATGACGGTGACACAGGCCGTCTTGCGCTTGCCCAGGGCGAGCTTTCATTGGCCGATGGTCGCACCCTTGCACTGTCGGGTGACGTGGATGCACTTCATGGCCCGATGCCAAAACTGGCGTTCCGCTTTCGAGGCAACCGCTGGCCCATCGAGCAGATCTATGCAGATTGGCCCACTGGCCTTGCCGACGAGGCGAGAGAAGGGCTGAAGAAAGGCTTTTCTGGTGGCGATCTGACGGATTTCACCATCGACGTCACCGGTGGTATCGACCGTGCCCGCTCGCAACTCCAGATGGTCTCTCTTGATCTGCGTTCGGTTCTTCGAAATGTTCTCGTCGATGTTGGGTCTGGCCAGTATGAGCGGTTCGTCGGGGTGGCGGATGGCAGTATCAATCTGGGGCTGGGCGCGGGAGGTGTCGTAGAGACATTGTCGGTTGCTGTCGGGGTTGGCGAGGGCAATCTCACCCTTATCGACGCAGAGGCGCCGCTTCCGTTCAGCCGGTTCCAGCTGACAGCATCGCTGCAGGGCGACATTTTCCGCCTTGAAGATATCAGCCTGACCCTCATTGATGGTGGATCGGTGGGTGTTACCGGCGATCTGGCGCTCGATGACGGCTGGAAAGTGAATGCTGCCGATATCAAGGTTGCAGCTGGGGCCATTGACCTCAGGTGGTTTCACAGGATTTGGCCAGAATGGTTGATCAGCCGCACGAGGTCCTGGGTCGGTCAGAAGATGCCCGAAGGCCGGGTTGAAGATGTCAGGCTTCATGTGCAGAGCCGGTTCGACGGCGAGAAACCCCGCATCACGAATCTCGAAGGGTCGGTCACATTCAGTGACGCGCGGCTCGAACTGGGTGCGAAAATTCCTGCTTTCACGGACCTGGACGGGCGCCTGACCATTGCCGACAATCTTGGCGAGATCATCCTGACCGAGGGACGGGTCGAGGGTCTCGAACTGTCCACTGGGCGGGTCACTATTGACCCCGTAATCAATGGGAAGCCCTCTCGCGGCGTGACCGACCTTAAACTTTCTGGTGTTGTCGGAGACGCCATACGCGTTGCCAATCTGCTTGGTCTCGGCGGCTCAACTGGTCTTGATCTGAGCAAAATGGAAGCGTCGGGCAGTGCCGACATGACGGTCCGCACCACATTCCCGATTCGGCGCAAGCTGAAGCCACAGGCCATCGATTTTGATGTCGAGGCGATGGTGAGCAACGGGACCTTTACCAATCTGCCGCTTGATGCCGATGCCCGTGAGGCCGAGTTTCTTGTTTCCTTAAGCCGCAAGCACTTCGAGGTGCGCGGCGATGCGCGGGTGTTCGGGCTCCCTTCAAAACTGGTTTTCCGCAGCATGCCGAAGGAGATTGGCGGAGAGGCGACACTCGATTTGATCACCGCCGGTAGCGATCTGGAGCGGGTCGTTGAGATTGCCGGATCGCTCGGCGTTACTGGATTTGGCGGCATTGAGCTGTCCAGCATCGCAATGGACGGGATTGCAGATCTTACGGTGCGCACAAGATTTCCGACCGGCCGGAAACTGACCCGCTCGGACGTCACCGTCGATACGGATATCATCATCCAGCAAGGACAGTTCTCCGGGCTCCCGATTGTTGGCAATGCGTCAAACGCCGATCTGGTAGGCAGGTTTTCCGACAGTGGTACCGAGCTGTCCGGAACAGCAATCCTGTTTGGTGCACCAGTTGATTTTGTGGTCACCGAAGACCGTCTGAAGGACAAGCTGGTGTTCCGCGCTAACGCGCCAAAAGCCGAGGGGCTTGCAACCCTCTTGGCGTCGGCAACAGACCTCGACATGAAAGGCAGCCTTGGTGGCAATATCATGTTGGTCACGGGAAGCGCGCTGAGTGACTTCGAGATTGAGCTCAATCTCGATCTTGCCGACACCTCCATCGATATTCCGGCTATTGGCTGGGCTAAGCTGCCGGCTGAACCGGGCAGGGCAAGCATGCGGCTTGTTCTCAAGGATGGAGCGCCTGTTGCGATTGAAGATATCGATATAGAGGCAGGAAGCCTTGCCGTGGTTGGTCGCGCCGGTTTTGCCGCATCGAAAGGCAACGGAATTGCCATCACGGATGCCGGTTTCCGGCGGCTTAGCTGGCCCGGCAACGATATCGGCATGCTGGAATTGAGCCGCGATGTTGACGGTGACTGGCTGATTACGGCGGAGGCAAAGCTGATCGATCTGGTGCCCTTGCGTCGAAACCGTGGCATCGGCAAGGGACGGCCTGTGAGCTTTGACATCCTCGCAGAAAGAATCATCGTTGGTGACGGACTGTCCCTGAGCGGCCATATAAGCGGCAACAAGAAAGCTGCCGGCGGCGGCGAGGCGTCATTCTCTGGAAATCTGAGCCATCGGGCCCGCACTCTTATGTCCGAGGGCGAGTTCCAGATGAGCTTCGGCAGCGGTGGAGAATTTCTGAATGGTGTCGGTATCG